>NZ_JAUBTB010000025.1:0-78458 GCF_036704965.1 Microcoleus sp. F10-B2
GTACTGATTTGGTTTGCCTTTAGCCTTGAATTCTAAAACGAACATCTTACGTGAGAACTCGCTACGTTAAAAGTCTAACCCAAAGCCGTCCTATAAGGACGGGGCTTTAAACCCAAGTTTTTGGTAAATTTTAGATTTCAGATGTTAGAGCGAAAAACAACCAGCCAGCAATTCTTGCCGAACTTCAGCCCTCTCCCAATCCAACATCCAAAATCTAAAATCTAAAATCTAAAATCGATTAGCGAGCGCCTTTGCCACCAGCCCACTGCTTGGAGACAATTTTCGGCTGCAACAGAATGTGACCGGCAATCGCGTACAAATCGTCATCCGAGAGATTTCTCATCTCAGCAAAAATATCCGCACTCTTCATGCTCGGATGCAGTTCCGAAATTTCCTCAAACCCGTCATAAGTGGTGGGATTTTTCATAAAGTCCACCAGCGACTCAATATTATTCCGGGGCGGGTTGGCCAAAGCCAGAGTTTCCGGGCTCAAATTCACGTTCGGGTCAGTTTTGGTCATCCCCGCAGCGTGACATTGAGCGCAAGCCGAATTGAACAGGCGTTTGCCTTGCTGAACTTGTTTGAGGCTCAGCACTACCGGAGCACCCTTGTCATTCAAAGTCACAGTGCGAAGTTCAGGACTCAGTTCGACAGCCATCGCACTGCTGACAAATAACTGAAAGCTCAAGAATACAGCGGTCAGAGCAATGAAATATCTTTTAAGCATGGTTCTCCTTAAAAAAATCCGGCAAATTATTGAACGCTAAGAGATCATACCTGGCAAACAGATTTGTGTTCAAAATTCCCTGATTCTGCAACAACTGGCGAAAGTTTGTGCAGCCATACCTTTAAAGGTAGAGGAATTTTGCGATCTAATCTGCAAGAAGTTTTGAGTCGCGCCTTTTTTCGAGAGTGGACATAATTGCCTTAACATCCTCCAAAGCCAAACGGGTTTGAGGGTGCTTGTAGGCAATTTCCAACTCGTCGCACAAGCGGATCACGTCTTCAACAGGGACGTTGAAGTCCTCTGCTATTTCTGCGATGGACAGGTCTGCAAAACCCATAATTTTTAGGTCGCTGACAGGTCAAAATTGAGTTGACGGCTATTAACTGAAAGCCGGACAATTTTAGAAAGCGCTGTTAGCTTGTTCTGTTAGTTTGTTCTGAGATGTTGTTCGATCTATCGCAAGCTAACTAACCGCTAACTGCGACTAGGCATTTTTGCCCAGCCAAACTTCAGGGCCAATCAACTTCCGATCAATATCATCCCACTGCTGCGTCGTTTTTACCAAAAATAATGGGTTTAAAGCCCCGTCCTTCTAGGACGGCTTTCTTTAACGGTGGTATACTTACGCTAGTTATGTCAGCGTAAGTATGCTTGTTTTTGAGGCAAAACTAGAGGGACTTGCACAGCAGTACGAGCGGCTCGATGAAGCCATTCGTACTGCTCGCTTTGTCCGCAATAGCTGCCTTAGATACTGGTTGGACAACTTGGGGATTGGCAAGTACGAGTTGAGCGCCTATTGCGCTGTTCTCGCCAAAGAGTTCCCGTTCGCCGGCAAACTTAACTCCCAAGCTCGACAAGCTTCTGCTGAGCGGGCTTGGAGTTCTATCGCTCGGTTTTATGACAACTGCAAAAAAAGCAAGCCAGGGAAGAAAGGCTTCCCACGCTTTAAGAAGCATCAAACACATGGCTCTGTTGAATATAAAACAACGGGCTGGAAGTTGTCGTTCGATAGACGAACTATCACCTTCACTGATGGGTTTGAAGCAGGAAGCTTCAAGATGTGGGGAACTCGTGACCTGCACTTCTACCAGTTGAAGCAGATTAAGCGAGTGCGTGTTGTTCGTAGAGCTGATGGGTACTACGTTCAGTTTTGCCTTGACCAAGAACGGGTAGAGAAGAGAAAGCCAACGGGTAAGACTGTTGGACTGGATGTTGGATTGACTCACTTCTACACCGATTCGGACGGTCAGACAATTGAGAACCCCCGTCATCTGAGAAAGTCCGAGAAAGCGATAAAGCGTCTTAGTCGTAAACTTTCTCGCACGACCAAAGGGTCGAAAAACAGAGTCAAAGCGAGAAATCGCCTGAGTCGAAAGCACCTCAAGGTAAGTAGGCAGCGTAAAGATTTTGCCGTGAAGTTAGCAAGATGCGTCATCCAGTCTAACGACTTGGTTGCCTATGAGGACTTGCAGGTGCGTAACATGGTTAGAAACAGACAACTGTCAAAGTCTATATCTGATGCTGCGTGGTTGGCCTTCCGTCAATGGTTAGAATATTTTGGCAAGGTGTTTGGTGTGGTAACGGTTGCCGTACCACCGCACTACACTTCTCAAAACTGTTCCAACTGTGGGGAAGTCATCAAGAAGTCTTTGAGTCAAAGAACACATCGCTGTCACCATTGTGGTTTTGTAATAGACCGAGACTGGAATGCAGCAATTAACATACTTGAGTTAGCACTCCGTACCGTGGGGCACACGGGAACGTTAAACGCCTCTGAAGACATCGACCTCTGCATTGGTGAGGCAACTCCTCAATGTAAGTCGAGTCGTGGAAAGAGGAAGCCCAAGAAGTGATTCTTGGAATCCTGCGGTACGGCCGGGGAGGATGTCAACAATAGGACTTGTTGCGGGCGGGGTTCAAAACCCGGTGCCTGCGTGAACGTCTCGTTAACAAACTCCATATTTTTGGTAGAACCCGGGTTTTTCGCAATTCCTCAGAAATTTCCCTCTGTGCCCTGCACTCACCAACAGACAATCTTCCGGCGCGGCAGCTTAGGGAGAAAGTTTGAAAGCGTGAGTCTGCGGGGGCAAAGCGTGGTTGTCGCTGCCATTGAGGGCGGGGAATTCCGAGTCGGCAAAGAAAGGCTGGGGCTGGTGGAGGCTGATGAGCTGACCGAGAGTTTTCTTTAATTGAGTCCGGGGTACAATCAAGTCTACAAAACCGTGGGCGAAGGAGTATTCGGAAGTTTGATAATTTTCCGGCAGCTTTTCCCGCAGAGTTTGCTCGATTACCCGGCCGCCCGTAAAGGCCACAGTAGCTTTTGGCTCTGCAATTATAATGTCTCCCAGCATGGCAAAACTGGCAGTGACGCCGCCGGTGGTCGGGTGGGTCAAAATCGGGATATAAAGCAGTCTCGCTTCCCGGTGGCGTTCTAGAGCCCCGGAAATTTTAGCCATTTGCATCAAGCTGAGCATTCCTTCTTGCATTCTCGCACCACCGGAAGCGCAGACAATGATTACGGACAAGCGTTCCCGCGTGGCGTGTTCGATGAGGCGAGTTAGCTTTTCTCCGACAACTGAGCCCATGCTGCCGCCGATGAACTGAAACTCCATGACTCCGAGGGCGACTGGCAAATTTTCGAGTTTGCCGATGCCTGTTTCTACGGCGTCTAGGTGCCCTGTTTTTTCTTGAAATTCTCGGAGTCGATCGCTATATTTTTTGCGATCGCGAAATTTCAGGGGATCGGTGGCGTGCAGTCCTTCGTTAAGGGGCACCCAGGTATTGGGATCGATCAACTGCTCGATGCGATCGTCGCTGTAAACTCTGATATGATGCCCGCATTCCAAGCAAACCATTTGATTTGCTCGCAGGTCTTTGGTATAACTCAGGGCACCGCAAGCTTCGCATTTATTCCAAAGTCCGTCCGCAATTTCTCGTTCCGGCCGTTCTTGGGAGTTCGGTACTGATTTTCTTCGATTTGCAAACCAATCAAATAGAGACATTAAAACTTGGTAATTGGTAATTGGTAATTGGTAATTGGGAATTGGTAATTGGTAATTAGTAATTGTTAGTTGTTAGTTGCTAGTTGTCAATTGCTAGTTGTTCAGTGACTAAGGACTAATGACTAATGACTAATCACCAGATTCTGGCTCATCTTCAACTGGACTGATGAGGAGCGATGCTGTTCGCTGGTGTTCTGGAAGAACTTGCAAGGCTGTAGCACTTCCAGCCCCCAAATAAGATGCTATGCCCAAGTCTACAATCCGGGCGGGGATTTCATGAGCAGCCAGGAGCTGCTGCATTAATTCCGCTTCCCAGCGAAAGTTAGTAGTTGTAAGTGTAATCCAAGACACGGAACAATTTTACCAATTTTTGAGACAATATTATGTTAGATCGCACCTGACCACCTGCCGATCAGAAACTAAAATTCGGGAAAAACAACTGCAAGTAAGTAGATAAGATCGCTTCCCCCCACATAGCTGTAATTGCTGTACCGAGAGCCAGAAACGGGCCGAAAGGCATGGGTTGACGCCGATCGAGCAAACCGAGGGCGATCGCCCCGCCACCGGCAAAAGCCCCGGCTACACAAGCGATGAATCCCGCTAGCAGCAAGTATTTCCAGCCCAGCCAAGCTCCCATCAAGGCTGCCAATTTGGTATCTCCGGCCCCCATCGCATTCTGCCCCAGGCCGATCGTCCCGGCGAGTCCGATGGCGTCAAACAGCCACAACCCGACAACTGCTCCCGCGATCCCGTCGAGTACCAGATAGTTAACGGAGTCGATCGGACTAAATGTCGGCCACCAACCTTTCGCCACCTGGAAAACCAATCCGAGCACCAAACCCGATCGAGTTAAAGAATTAGGCAAAGTCATTGTATCGCAATCAATCAAAGACAAAGCCAACAGCCAGCTAAACAAAGCCCAAAAACCGAGAGTTTGTACTGTGACGCCAAACCGCCAAAAGATTAGCAAAAACAGCAAACCAGTAGCTGCTTCCACCAGCGGATAGCGGGCAGAAATCCGACTGCTGCAGTGATTGCAGCGTCCCCGCAGCCACAGCCAACCGAACACGGGTATATTTTCGTAATTTCTGAGTTGATTTAAACATTTGGGACAGCGAGAAGGAGGGTGTATCACCGACAAACCCGCAGGCAACCGATAGACTACCACATTTAGAAAACTGCCAATAGCCGCTCCGACAATAAAGACGATCGCCGTGACAAGGCAATTAAAGATTATTTCCATTAAGTTGACTGTTGACTGTTGACTGTTGACTGTGGTTATTTATTAATTGTTAGATTGTGTTCGGTCAATTACCCATAAGGTTTGTAGTAATGACTTTAGTCAAAAGTCAAATTCTGAGGACTTTAGTCCTCACTACCAACCTATTTTTTGACAAGCGTTCGAGCAAACATAAATATTAGTTGTCAATTTCCCACTCGCAATTGGCAATGACCTGTTTGGCCTGTTTGGCCTGTTTGGCCTGTTTGGCCTGTTTGCCCAATTACCAATTAATACATTTGAGATTCAATTTCGTCAAAAGTAACAAAACGTTCACCTGGCAACAAAACGGGCTGCGAAGCAAAAATTAGCTGACCTCGATCGCTGCCTCGACTGACAACTACACCGGCCGGACGCTGCATCTGGTCGGAATGCACTTTTAGATACATACCATAGGCCGATCGAGCAGCTTCGATCAAATCGGGAGCTAGCAAACTGTGACTTTTGGAAGTTTCTATCGTGGGTTCTGGGTTTGGTTGGTATGGGTTCACTGGAAACTTATCATAATGGTATTAAGTCGAACTATTGGTGTTGCCTCTAGAGCGATCGAACTTACCTTATTTTTTAAGAATAGACTAGGTGGAAATTATTAATAGATTAACCTACAATCCTCCCTTAGCTCCGATCGAACTGCAGCTGCGAGCGCTCCTTTCGGCGCAACTGTACGCTGCTGCGTGGGTAGATCCGTCCCCCGCAACGCTCATGGGAGTTTTCGAGCACCTGCGCACTCTCCGCTACATCCTCCACGACTACGTACCCAGGCCGGTATCCGAATCTCCGCCCAACCCGGGCGAGGTGCGCTACCAGTGGCAAACAGGCACCTTGCTGTTCACGGATTTGGCAGGGTTTACCTCGCTTTTGGAAGCGAACGCGACCCAGGGGCGCAAGGGAGCTGAAAGCCTGCTGGGCGTGATTAACGACTATTTTGCCTCGATGATTGAAATAGTCAGCAAATCGGGCGGGGATTTGCTGGAGTTTACCGGAGATGCGATGCTGGTGCAGTTTCTGTCAGGAGTTTACCAAGAGGATACAGCCAGGGCGGTGCGGGCGGGTTTGCGGATGCAGCGGGCGATGGCTGAATTTGCCAATATTGAAACGGCGCGGGGTGTTTTGTCTTTGAGGATGCGGGTGGGCATCCACTGCGGCCGCTATATTAGTGCTGACATCGGTACGCCGCTGCGGATGGCTCACGTACTGCTGGGGCATTCAGTTCAGCAAGCCAAGCAAGCTGAGGGTTCTGGGACTGTGGGGCGGGTGTGTGTGACTGAAATTGCTAGGGAGTGTTTGGGAGAGCAATTTCGTTTTGAAGCCGGGAAACCGGGTTATTTTTTGGTGGCGGACGATTTCACGGACGATCGACTCGGAGAGTATGATATCACTTTGACAGGGCGGCGGATGCCGAGTTCGGTATTGCTCGATCGCAGCGTTGCGGGCTTGGTAAAAGAAATCGGGGAAGCTGTCAAGCGGCTTGAACCCCTTGCGAGTTATATTCCCAAAGCCATTCTGAGACTGCTGGTGGAAAATGCTGACAGGCGGAAAATCCCGCCGGATTTTCCCGAACCGACGGTGATGTTTGTCAACTTGATTGGTTTACCGGAGTCTGTGGACAAAGCTTCGCTGGAGGAAGAAGTCAATCTGGTACTGGGTTTTTCTCGGGTGTTTGCGTCGATTGATGCTGTAGTGTCAGCTAAAGGGGGCGTGTTGCAAAAAGTAACGGCGCACTTGAATGGTTCGGATATGCTGATTTATTTTGGCGTGCCCGACGCTCACACGGATGACGCCAGCCGCGCGGCTAGTGCGGCGATTGCGATCCGAGATATGATTGCAGCCTTGCCTCCGGTAATTATCGGGGGTCAAGAAATAAAAGTAAGCTGTCAAATTGGGCTGTCCCTGGGGCCGGTGTTTGCTGCTGAGGTTGGGGAACCGCGAGGGCGCAGGGAGTTTAATATCCTCGGCGATACGGTGAATACGGCTGCTCGGTTGATGAGCAAGGCGGGGGAAAACCAAATTTTGATTGCTGAAAGGGTGTGTGAGTCGATCGAGCTAAACTTCATTTGCGAGGCTTTGGGAGCTGTTTCTCTGAAGGGGAAATCTGCTCTGACTCCGGTTTTTGCTTTGCACGGTGCAAAGGTGGAGAGGGGAAAAGGGGGCGTTTAAATAGCTTTGCTAGGCAATAGTTGTGGAAGTTTTATGGTTCACAAAAGCAAGTACAGCACAACAGCTTTCCAGTCTGACTCCTAAATGTTATTTTTATAATTTTTTACGATACATCACAATAAAAACCGCCACTTCGTCAGATCGGTTCCGGTTGCATCGGAATGATTTAACCGCAGAGAACGCAGAGGGAGATCAGAGAGAGATGAATAATTCCGATCAATGGCGGAATTAATATCACTCGCATAGACTAAACTCCGATCGATACTTCACCATTCCGCTGCAATCCTGCAAGGCTCCAATTTCTAACTCCAACACCATAAATGCTTCATCGGGCACATCATATTCACATTTTAAGCTCTTTCTACTAGCAGGAATGAACCCAAAACGCGGATAAAAATCTGGATGACCCAGCACAACTACTGCCTGAAATCCCGATCGCCTGCACTCTTCTAAACCCTGCTGGATCAGCAGCGTTCCTATACCTTGGCGCTGATATTCGGGAAGAACTGCGACTGGTGCCAACCCCAGAATCGACAAATTCCTAGAACATTTTCCTTCGACGACAACCGGACTGAAGAAAATGTGTCCGACAATGCGATCGGATTGTACGGCAACGAATGAATATGTAGCTGCTATTCCCCGCAATCGATCGACTAAGTTGGCCTCATTTTCTCGCCCGAATGCCGCAATATTGACGTTGCGAACAGCTTCTACATCTTCTGGCTTTTCGGTACGGATATCCATAGCTGATATTGATTGATTGTTCTAGCAAATAACAGTCATTATTGCGGCACAAGCTGACTGGAAGACAATCGCTTAATACCCTCCATCGCTGTAGTTTCTCCGGCTTTATCGCCGCCCTCACGAGCAATTTTTAAAGCTCCTTCGTAGGATTCTAGAGCTTGAGGATATTGACCAAGACTTTCATAAATTGCGCCCATATTGTTGAGCAAGCGTCCGATACTTGTCTTGTCGCCAATTGCTTCTAACATCGGTATTGCTTGCTGAAAATAGATCAGCGCTTGAGTATCTTTACCGAGTTTGCGAGAGGTAAGTGCCATGTTGTTGAGGAGGCGGCCGACGCCAGCCCTGTCTCCGATTTCCCGGCGAATTGCTAAAGCTTGGTGATAAAATTCCATCGCTCTATTAAAATCGCCGATGTTGTAGTAGACGCCGCCCATGTTATTGAGGGTACGGCCTAAATCGCGGCGATCGCCGGAGGTCGTGCGAATGGTGCGCGCTTGTTGGTAAAATTCGATCGCCTTGGCGTAATCTGCCTGTTCTCCGTACACGGCGGCGATGTTGTGGAGGGATTCTCCAATTTCAATTTGGTCGTTGGCAGTTTTGGCAAGTTCCAAAGCTTCTTGGTGCAGTTTCATCGCTTCGGAAAAATTGTCCCCAATCCGGTTAACGAAACCTATGAGATTGAGAGTGCGCGCGATACGACGCCCTCCGCTGATTTCTCGGTGAATGACTAAAGCTTGCTGCAGAACTTCCAAAGCTTTGGGCCTCAAACCCATTTCGCCATAAACTTCCCCCATATTGTTGAGGGTTTCTCCAATTCCGGGTTTGTCGCCTAGTTGCTTGCGAATTGCCAAAACTTGCTCAAAAGTCTGGATTGCTTCTCGAAACAAACCCTCGCGGTGCTGTTTTACTCCTGTTTCAAAGAGTTGGTCTGCTTGCGTTTTGGGGTCTGTTGCTTGGGCGCGATAGCTCGCTTGGGCGCGCTGCGGATTTATAATTGGGGCATAAGCCCGAGCGTCTGAAATTGCCAGCAGGCTGAGTGCGGGGGAAAAAACAATACCTATAGCTGCGAGATAGCTGAAGTGGTAAGAGCGGCAGTGCACCGATCGAGTCCTCCAATAGCCAAGTGATAACTATTAAGATAGAGCTTTTTGGGGCGTTCCTGCCGAATTTTTTCTCACTCGCTAAGTTCTGAGTTGGTTTTTGTCTTGCCAGACTGCCAGAATCAGCGGCATATTGTTGAGTGCGGAGATGACCGCAAAGTTTTTACTGGGTGGAAGCGATGCTTTTTCATGGCTTTGCAAGATGATGTCCTGTCGGTCAACCGTGATCCAAGCAGTTCCTGACAAAACTTGAATTTCTCGATGAGTTTGAGGCAATCTGTATACCTCGTTTTCCATCAGCATAATGCGATCCTCTTCGAGGGTTCCGCTAACGGGCGCTGCCAACTCGGAAGATATTTGAAGCATAGCATCTCCTACTTGGTAATTGGGAATTGGTAATTGGCAATTGCTAATTGGCTAATTGCTAATCGAAGACTGTATTTCACTTCATTTCCACACAACCGACAATCGACTATTGGCAGTAACGCCGAGCGATCCAATCGCGCATTTCATCGTCAGTTGCTGCGTCGATAGAGCGACCTGTAGCTCGATCGCAACCGTGCCACCAAGTGTTACCATCATTATCTGAGGTCTGCCAAATTCTCAGATCGTCGGGGCCGTCGGCCGCGAAAAAAAACTGCCAAATTTGATTCATCACCCAAAAGACAGATCGTCCTTTATGTTTTTCCGATGGTTTAGCTCGATCGGCAATCGAAACAACTTTCATTGTTGGGGTATCGGTCGGATTTCTGCAAGTAGACATAGCCCACACCTTCAAATTATAATTTCTACAAAAATTGCATCCATAAAATGACAGACAATAGCTTAAAAATGCAATATTGTCATGGCAATTACCGCCTAATATTGTTGTCGTGCAACTTTTGTTGAAGTCTATCTGTTACCTGATAAATTAACCTTAACTCTGCGGCAATTGACAATCAAAGCATTGCTTGCATAGGTTGTATGAATAAAATCGATAGATGGATAGAAGCCATTGTGACAATTTGGGTACTACTGGCACACACGCTATGAACGAAATCAATACGCGGCGGATGAAACTCTCTCAAATTCAGGCTTTGCTAGCAGTAGCAGACTGTGAAAACTTTAGCGAGGCGGCTTTGCAATTGGAACTGTCCCAGTCCGCAGTCAGCCACGCCATCGCCTCTTTAGAAACAGAATTGGGAGTGCAATTGTTCCACCGGGGGCGACACGGTGCTCAACTGACGCCGGTGGGGGAAAGGGTAGTGAATCACGGGCGTCAAATAGCCCGCGCCTTAGAAATGATGGTCAAAGAAGCGGATTTAGAAAAAGGTTTGCAGGGAGGCCAGGTACGGATAGTGACTTTTCGGAGTGTCGCAACTCATATCCTACCGGGTATTATTGCAAAATTTCGCAGTTGCTTTCCCAAAATTGCGGTCAGCATTACCGAAGTTTATTATACGCAAGCTGTGGAAGAGGCTTTGCGATCGGGCAAAGCAGACATCGGCTTTGTATCTCTTCCCATCTCTGATGAATTTGAAACTAGAGAAATTTTGCGGGATCAATATCTGGTGTTGCTGCCGCCGAATGCACAATGTAAAAGTGCTAAGATTACCTGGGAAGAATTAGCGAACTATCCGCTGATTTTGCAGCCGGCAGAAAATCCTTGTTCGATGCCACTGCGCAAGTATTTGACAACTGTGAAATTTCCCTTAAATATCGCTTACGAACTCAGTGAAGATTCAACTATTGTCAGTATGGTGCTACAAGGTTTGGGTACAGCAATTCTGCCCCGTTTGGCCGCAGAACCGATACCTGCTTCGGTGAAAGTTTGCAGTTTGCCGGCGGATTTTGAGAGGGTAATTGGGGTGGCTGTTTTGAGGGATGCGCTGTTAGTTCCGGCAGTGTTTGCGTTTTTGGATGCAGTTACAAGTGCGGCCCAGGTTGATAGTGAGGGCGAGTTTCCGATCAATCCTTCATGAGAAACCTAAGTCAGTTGTTATTGGTTATTGGTTAGATTGGGATTTTGTTAGCGCAGATATTAGCAGATGAAGACAGATGGACGCGGATGAGATTTTGTTAGCGCAGATGTCTGCGGTAACAAAAAATTCCGCAACCAATAGTGCGATTTATTTACTGCTAATGCGCTTAGCAACAAGACTATAACTATCACCTTGGTGGAATTTGATTCGACCGTCTACCGAGTTTTTATCCTTTAATTTGAGCCAACCGCTACCAGATGCAGGATCGTTTTCGTCATTACCGTCCCATGTAAACTCAAATCGCCCATCCTTTCCATCTTTTACCACTTCGCCGTCAATTTCACCTGATACTAAACCGAATTGAAATTCTCCTGAACCTGTTTGATCGATTTCGATATAGGCTTCAACTTCCATGTCTAAGTAATCACTATCCCACATTGCCATCTCTGCGATCCGCCATTGACCGCTATATTGCATTGCTTTCATCCTCCACTTGTATTATTAATATTTGTCATCTCTCTCACCCAGTTGCGGAAATTCACCTCCGCTTCTACTTCATCTAGCTGCGCTGCTGCCAAGAATTCGTACAGCTTATCCTTGGGCACGATCGGAAAAGTGGGACTGACCGATACTTCCAAATACTCATCGTTCTCTAGCTTATAAATTCGCCATTCTCTACCATTGTACCGCCAAAACTCCGGTACTCCCATACTGGCATAGAGAGCTGGCTTATCAATATCGCTATGGGTGATATCTACTTCTACGACTAAATCGGGTGGCGGATCTGTTGCTATATCTACTGTGCGACCGGCTACGAGGGGCTGATTTTGGATGTAATAGGCATTATCTGGTTCTGCACCGCGCTCTAAGTCCGATCGATCTAAGGTTGTCGAACCCATTGTTTTAATCTTCAAACCTAGCTCTACAGCCAAAATAATAATCAGTCGTTCGATTAAGCGTGCCGAAAATTCGTGTTCTTCTAAAGGCATGGTAATTTCTAAAGTCCCTCGATCGAATATCAATGTAGCCGCTCGTTTATCGCCCAAAATCTTGAGCAGTTGTTGATAACCCGGCCAAGTAATATTTCTAAACACCACCCGCTGTTCGCCTATGAGTAACGGTGGTGCGATCGGCGCAACAGAAATCATATGTTTACTTCCAGCTATGATATTTATAAGATAACATAAGGAACAGGCTCTCTGGCCTATTCAACAACTAACAAATTCTTATTGAACAGGCTCTCTGGCCTGTTCCACAACTAACAAATTCTTATTGAACAGGCTCTCTGGCCTGTTCCACAACTAACAAATTCTTGATTGTGGAACGGGCCAGAGAGCCCGTTCTTAAAAATAGTCAACAAATTCTATTTACTCTGAACTGTTCTCTGCCGCAAAATAAATTCAGCTAGTGCTAAATCAACCGGTGTTGTGACTTTCAAATTCGTCTCTTCTCCCTCCACAATTTGCACTGGTAAACCGCATTTTTCAAACAAAGCCGCATCGTCGGTAACTTCCCAACCTTTCTGTCGCCCTTCTTGGTGACACTGCTTTAACAATTTCACTTCAAATCCTTGGGGAGTCTGGGCCGCCCACAAATTGCTTCTGTCAGGGGTGTCTCGCACGATCCGACGCTCATCTACGACCTTAATCGTATCCTTGACCGGGACGGCGACAATCAAGCCCGGACAGCTCAAGAGGGCCTCTGCAGATCGATCGAACAATTCAGCAGTTGCCAAACATCGGGCCCCGTCGTGAATCAACACTCGATCGGCATTTGGTGGCAAAGCCTGCAAACCGTTGTAAACTGACTCTTGCCTGGTCGCGCCACCTTTAATCAGTTCCACGGGCTTAACCAAAGATAAATCGCTCAGAATTGCTTTAAAATCAGGAAAATCGTCTGGCTGACCCATGATGCCAATCCAGCTAATGTGCTGCGAAGCTTCAGCAGCAGCTAAAGTCCAACTCAGCAAAGGTTTTGCCAGCAAAGTCAGCAGCAGTTTGTTCCGCTGACTCCCCATCCGTCGCCCCGAACCCGCCGCAGGAATTAATAAGTGCATTAACTAACCGTTCTTAACCCAACTAGGTATATATTAAGAGCGTCCTGTACTTTTGGGTCAGTTGTTTAGCTGTCAGCCAGTAGCTTTTAAAGTCTAGAAATACTATAAGCTGATAGCTGAAGACCGATCGCACAGAGCTACCTCGATAGATAATAGCCGATCGTTTATGATGCGAATACTAGCACTTGTCCCAGGCGGGATTGGCGACCAAATTTTATTTTTCCCCACCCTCGATGACCTCAAGCAGTCTTATCCAGACGCGCAAATTGATGTCATCGTGGAACCGAGGGCGAAGGGCGCTTACCGAGTCTGCAAGTCCGTCAAAGAAGTCTTGACGTACAATTTCAAAGACCGCAACGCTCTGGCAGATTTGGGCAATTTACTGGGCGTAATTCGCGATCGCGAATACGAAGCAGTGATTTCCCTCGGTCAGCGGTGGACTGTAGGACTTCTGCTGTGGCTGACCGGCATTCCGCAGAGAGTTGGCTATTCGGGAACCAACGGCGCTCGATTTCTCACCGCTGCCGTACCGCTGAAAACTCAACAGTACGCGGCTTCAATGTACCACGATTTGTTGCAAGGATTCAACATTAAAAATCCTTGTCCGCCGCTGGCAATTAATGTACCAAAACAGGACATTCAGTGGGCGGAAGCCGAACAGCAACGGTTGGGAATCAAAGAAAGCGGCTACATTCTAATTCACGGCGGTTCCAGTCAATTAGCTGTGTCTAAAGGTATTGACAAAATTTACCCTACAGACAACTGGAAGCAAATCATCGAAGATTGTCAGCAGCGGCAGCCTAATTTGCCTGTTGTTGTTGTGAAAGGCCCCGAAGATGCAGACTTCGTGACAAAGTTAGTCGAGTTATGTCCAAATGTAAAAGTTATCTCGCCGGATGATGTCGGCAAGTTGGCGGCCACTATTGCTGCTGCTAATTTGATGATATGTACTGACAGTGCGCCGATGCACTTAGCTGTGGCGGTTCAAACTTATACAATAGCTTTGTTCGGCCCGACTGAACCGGCGAAATTGCTGCCAAAGAGCGATCGATTTTTGGGCATTAAATCTCCTACTGGCAAAATGGCAGACATCTCTCCTCAAGAGGTTTTAAAGAAAGTTTGGGGCGGCTAGAAACTAGGATATCTAAGTCAGGACACGGCGCCGTGCCCTGTCCCTACAATTTAGCTGGTTTCCCGGCTCTGCCTGGGAACCCATATAAGCGAGGCTCTGCCTCGCTTGTCTGGGCTGCACAAGAGGCACAGCCTCGCTTGTCTGCGTCCCCAGGCAGAGCCGGGGGATGAGGAAAGAAGTCGGGTATCTATCTAAAACTCAACGTTAGTCTTCCCAATCATCCATCATCCTCTAAAAGTAATACCAAATTTACATGAAGTTGCATAAATATTCACAGGTAAAATGAAACTTTACTCCATCGCATGAGCGATAAAAAGTAGTCAAAGCCTGCGAGTCAGAAAATACATCAATTGAAAATTAGCCACGCAATTTGATGTGAGTAAAGCTTTTGTACACAGACTGCTGAAACAAAATAAAATAAAAGGTTATGTATAACCAGAAAAATAGGGTGGCACGATGAAAAGTGAGTTAGACGGATACTATGCTCAACTTGCTCAGATAGTGACAAATATCCAGATACCACCCGATCGGAATATTGTTCATGTACTGACATGAGTGTACTCTATCTACCTGCAATCTGCTGTAGGTACTGACGGGTGTTCCCCAAACCAGAAGTTTTGAGAAGATCGATCGCTCCTCAATCAAAAATTTAGCCGTAGTTAAGAATACTTGGCGTTGCTTAATACAGGGATGAATTCAATAGTTCCGAATTGCCATCAGCCCTCGGAAGGTGAGTTTTATAACTTCCGAAAAAATTTGGTTCGTACCGTTAATCAGCAACGCCCAATACTTTACTCGCGCCAATTCCTAACGATTGACGCTGCTCATATCGGGGTAGCGATCACCCACCGCAATTCCTAATGGCAGCGCTTTGGCGATTCGGTCTAGTTCTGCTGGAGTCAGCGTCACAGCAGCAGCCGCAATATTTTCTTCTAAATAGGTGCGGCGTTTGGTGCCTGGAATCGGCACAATGTCCTCGCCCTGAGCTAAGACCCAAGCCAGGGCCAACTGTCCAGCTTTGATGCCCTTAGCGGCTGCCATCTGCTCAATCTGCTCGACTAGCTGCAGATTTTGCTGGAGATTATCGCCTTGAAAGCGAGGATATCGTTGTGCGCGATAGTCTCCGTCAGATAACGTGTCGAGGCTCTTGATTTTGCCTGTGAGAAACCCGCGCCCCAGAGGGCTATAAGGCACAAAGCCAATCCCCAACTCTCGGCAGGTGGGCAAAATCTCGGCTTCTGGCTCCCGGCTCCAGAGCGAATATTCAGTCTGGAGTGCTGAAATAGGATGCACTGCATGGGCGCGGCGGATCGTGGCGCTCGCGGCTTCGGAAAGCCCAAGGTAGCGAACTTTTCCCGCTTGGACGAGCTTCGCCATTGCACCTACGGTTTCTTCGATGGGAGTGTTTGGATCGACTCGGTGCTGATAGTAAAGATCGATCGTATCTACGCCCAGACGCTTGAGACTGGCATCGCAGCAAGAGCGGACATATTCGGGTTTGCCATTCACGCCCTGAAAGCTGCCGTCGCTACCGCGTACATTGCCAAACTTGGTGGCGATGATGACTCGATCGCGATGCCCTTTAATTGCTTTGCCGACCAATTCCTCATTGTGACCGACACCATACATATCAGCCGTGTCGAGCAAAGTCACGCCTAGCTCTAAGGCGCGATGAATGGTGGCGATCGCTTCTAACTCATCGGCTGTGCCGTAGAACTCGGACATTCCCATACAGCCGAGTCCTAGTTCCGACACCAGTAATCCTTGATTGCCGAGTTTTCGCTGTTTCATGATGTTCTCCTCTGACTTTAAAGTGTTTGACGAGTCGGACGGACGATCATTTCATTTACATCAACATCACCGGGCTGCTCAATGGCATAGGCGATCGCACGGGCAATGGCATCTGCATCAATGGCGATCGCATAAAATTCATTCATGCTCGCTGCTGTATCTTTATCGCTAATCGTGTTGGTCAACTCAGTAGCAACGGCTCCTGGTGAGATATTAGTCGAACGGATTTCACCGTTTGACTCTAGCCGCAGCCCTTCAGAGATCGCTCGCACTGCGTACTTGGTAGCACAGTAGACCGCTGACCCCGAAAACACCTTATGTCCGGCCACAGACGATAGGTTAATGACGTGACCAGACTTTTGCTGGCGCATAGTGGGCAACACCGCAGCAATCCCATACAGAACGCCCTTGATGTTGACATCGATCATCCGATCCCACTCCTCCACCTTTACTTGGTCGAGGGGAGAGAGCGGCATCAAGCCGGCATTATTGATGAGTACGTCGATACGGCCGTAGGTACTCAAAGTTTTTTGCGCCAAGGCTTCCACCTGTGCACAATCTGCCACATCTGTCACTTGGTAGGTTGCAGTTCCCCCTGATTGGGCGATCGCGGCAACCAGTTCTTTGAGACGATCTTCGCGGCGGGCAGCTAACATTAGTTTGGCTCCACTAGCAGCAAGTCGCCTCGCGGTTGCCTCACCTAACCCACTGCTGGCTCCGGTGATGATTACTACTTTGTTTTGAATTTCAGACATATTCACTTCTGTGGGTTATTGAGTGTGGGCCATGAAACATTGGATACTGAAATCAACTAAACTCAGCATTATTCAACGAGATCAATTAGCTTGTAGATCGATCGATGTTTGTCTCCCAGCAGCGTCACTAATCCGAACCGCTATCATCACGCCGTTTGAGTCCTGTCCCGTTAAAATTTCAGTTGGTGAATCGATCGTGCGAGCATAAGTCACCACATCTTTACTCACTTCAATCACCAAATCATCTCCCTTTCCAGGGCGATCGTAAACCATCGCCATCAATGGTGCGTTCTTAATCAGTTCTGCATCACCGAGTTCTGAATTGATGATTTCGATGGAAATATGCCGCCCGCGATTACCATCTGAAAACTGATCGAAAAATTCACCCCATCGCTCGCGCGGCACAGATTTGTTTATCTCAATTTTGTTCGTCATAGGATGCGTTGTGAAAAAATAGTCAAAAGAATCAAAGCAATGGATTAATTATTGTGAAGCCTCGACCTAGGAGAATGGGGTTTCGGGAGCATCTCAATGAAAGCAGTTAAGCTAGAAATTGGAGTTTTAAGGCCCGAGGCTGCGGGGCAGGAGGAAAGAGGAAGAAAGAAAGAGGAAGAAGGAAGGAGCCAGAAGAAGTGTTTTTACAAATATGAGATGCTCCCGGGGTTTCCCTCAACATTCTCCTAGGTCGAGGTATCTCGCTGCTTACCGACTGCTGACTCCATCTGTCGTGCGTCCGCTCATTTCACTCGCGTCGATGCGGTAGATTGCGATCGTTTCTGAACGTCCTTGAGCGTCAATCCAGGTTCGATTGATAGCAGGTGACAGCGTTGGATTGCGTTCTTTGATCGAGTGCATTGCCCGATCGATATCTTCCTGAAGAGTGAGGCGCGAAGCGCGACCATTGACGATCGCGCTGCGCCAATGAAGCGGATCGTGTATTTCTTCAACCTGTAGACAGATTTCGGGATTTGCATCTATGTCGTGAGTCTTCATGCCTTCGGTTGTAAACAGGTAGATGTCCGAATCTTCGAGATAATAATTCATTGGCATCACGTAGGGTTTGCCTTCGTGTATGCAGCCAAGATGACCGTACCCTACTTTGTGGAGCATCTCGTCTATTTCTTTTGAACTCATTTCATCAATATCTAACATTACTATTTTCCTAAAAAATTAGTTAATTAATAGTATTGAATAGAAATAGTCAACGCTTTACATCTATCGTTAGATAGACTCGATCGCCTCACAAATCTGCTGCCCGCTTAATTGATGCTTTTTTACCCGCAGTTAGGCTAGCAACAACCAAACAGGTCGTGACTAGGGCGATCGGCTCCCCAGTTTCACCAAGCAACATTGCCGAAGCTAGGATGGTCAAAAATGGTTGCAATAACTGAATTTGACCTACCCGGGCAACTCCACCAATTGCCATACCATGATACCAGGCAAAAAATGCGATAAATTGACTGAAAATACTGACATAAGCAAAACCGAACCAGGCTATCGGTGAAGCTCTCAACCCTTGTTTTAAGACAACAAATATTTTGGCAAAACCTCGAAAGAAGCTACAATTACTAAGACCAAACTGATAACTTGCCATCCACCTAAAATTGGAGCTAATCGCCCACCTTCAGCATAGCCAAAAGCAGGAGCAATTACCGATCCCAGCAACGCTAAATCTGCGAGCTGAAGATGTCCAGCACCGCTAATAAGGAATGAGAATTAAATAACTTAAAATTTTGATGTTTTTGTGGGATGGGCGTCCCGCCCGTCCAGAAAGGGCGGGCTACGAGAGCCCACCCCACTTTCAAGAGTGTAAATTATTTAATTCGCGATCCTAATTCCAAAACAGACAACCGTTGTGCTACCGGAAATACTATAGCAATCCTAAATGATTTGTGAGAAAAAACCATAGCTAAAAAGCTTGGTAAAGTCAAATATTATGAAAGTAGCAAAGCCGACCTTACTCGCAAATGCTACAATAATAACTTGTGAACTTCTCTTTGTTTGTTAACTCGGCGTGTTTTGTGTTCTCTGCGATATAAACAAGTGCTTATGTTGAAACTATACGAATATTCGCTTTCTGGGAATTGCTACAAAGTCCGCTTGCTTTTAAATCAACTGAATATTTCGTTCGCCAGGATCGAAATTGATATTCTCAAAGGAGAAAGTCGAACTCCTGAATTTTTAGTCAAAAACCCTAATGGGCGTATTCCTGTTTTAGAAATAGAACCGGATAAATTTCTCTTTGAATCCAATGCGATTATATTTTATCTGAGCGAAGGTACTAAGTTTTTCCCGACTGATAAATTTGAACGAGCTCAAGTCATGCAGTGGTTATTTTTTGAACAATACAGCCACGAACCTTTTATTGCGACTTCTCGGTTTTGGTACATGACAGGAAAAGCTGAAGAATATCAAGAAGCACTGCAACAAAAACAAGCACCCGGTTATGCTGCTTTGGGGGTGATGGAACAGCATTTAGAAAAACATGACTTTTTTGTTGGTGATTTTTATACTATTGCCGACATCGGTTTATTTGCTTACACTCATGTTGCGGGCGAAGGCGGATTTGATTTAACCAGATTTCCAGCAATTCAAACTTGGATCGATCGCGTAAAAAGTCAACCTCGATATATAAAAATTACACAATGAAATTAAAATGAGGCTAATTACATCAAAGCTCGAAATCGTTCATCATCTCGGATACTGTCAAAATCTGGGTTGTGTTTTGCTTCGTTTCGGCTTCGGCGAGGTGCAATATCAATCGCTTTCTGTAGATTATCGATAGCCTGTCCAATATCACCTTGTAGTGCGTAGCAGCAGGCTTTACCGTAATAGCCACTCTCATGCTTAGGATCTTGCTTAATCGCTTGTTCACAATCAGCAAGGGCTTCGGTGTATCGACTATATCTTGCCAAAATAATGCCACGATTAGCCCTGTGTAATACTTCTTTAGGCTCTAAGTTAATTGCTTCGTCAATGGCTGTAATAGCTTTTTCAAAATTATTGAGAAGACTTAATGCTAGTGCTTGAGTGTTCAGTGCTTGATGATTCTTAGAATCAATCATAAAAACTCGCTCGCAAGTAGTAAGGACTTCCTCATATCGCTTTAGATGAAGGAGAGCAGCCCCTCGATTTACCCAATCTTTAACAGATTTAGGATCAAGGTCTAGGGCTTTTTGATAACTTTCGAGCGCTTCCTCATATCGCTCTAGATTATAGAGTGAGGCCCCTTGATTTACCCAAGCATCCACAGATTTAGGAGCGAGGTATAGCGCTTTTTGGAAGCTTTCCCGCGCTTCCTCATATCTCTCTAGATTATTGAGTGTCTTCCCTCGATTTACCCAAGCATCAACAGATTTAGGAGCGAGGTATAGCGCTTTTTGCAAACTTTCCAGCGCTTCCTCATATCTCTTTAGATTAAGTAGTACAGCCCCTCGATTTACCCAAGCATCAACAGATTCAGGAGCGAGGTATAGTGCTTTTTGATAACTTTCCAGCGCTTCGTCATATCTCTCTAGATTATAGAGTGTATTCCCTCTATGTACCCAAGCATCAACAGATTTAGTATCGAGGTCTAGCGCTTTTTGGAAACTTTCCAGCGCTTCCTCATATCTCTCTAGAGTGCGTAGTGCAGCCCCTTGATGTACCCAAGCATCAACAGATTTAGGAGCGAGTTCTAGCGCTTTTAGCAAACTTTCCAGCGCTTCCTCATATCGCTTTAGATGATGGAGAGCCTTCCCTCGATTTACCCAAGCATTAACATATTCAGGATCGAGGTCAATCGCTTTTTGACAACTTTCCAGCGCTTCTTCATATCGCTCTAGATGGCCTAGAGCAACACCCAGCCCAACAAAAGTGGATGCATTACTTTGGTCTAACACCAGTGCTTTCTGATAGCAATCAAGTGAATCCTTGTAAAGTTTTGCACTTCCGAGTAAGCCACCAAGACTTGAAAAAAGAGTATGCTTCAGTTTCGGATCGCAGTGAGTTAATTTTTCACACTGGATTTTCGCTTCCAAGAGTGAATCAGTTATTTCACTGAATCTATTGCAACGTAAAGATTTATATATCAGTCCTGCACACTTGCCTAGACTATCCTTGAGAGCACCAACAGATCCCAACAGGGATTGAATAGATACCTCAATTTGTTTTGCAAATTCCTCAATTGCTTGTTCCGGAGGAGTATTCTCACCTTCAAATTTAATCTTGTAGTTTGTTGGCGGTATATATATAAAATTCCACCCAAAGCTCAGAGCTGTTCCCGAATCTTTAAAAAATTTGTCTGTCGCTTTGGGAAGCAGATTCAGGTTCTCTTCACTTATCTCTGCACAAATGAAAGTAAAGGGAGCCATAAATACATCTGGTACTTGCAGATAAACTGCGGTAAAGACCTGTTCAATATATTTTTGGAGTCCTTCCTTTCCCTTGCCAAAAAGATTGTAATAGAGACACTCTGCCATCAGTTCTCGCCACTCCTCATCCTCATACTGATCGGGTAAAAACATTTCAGGAGTAACAAGTTCATCCGCTTGTTGCTCGAAATACTTGGCTAGTAAAGCATGAGTTTTGCGAAACTGAGTTTGATTCTCCTGAAAATAGGACTGCCGAAAGACATCCCGCGCCACATCATCTAAGCGGTAGTGCCCTTTGGTAAACTCAACAAAATCTAAGTCTTTCAACCATTCAAAGTAACCTTCTGCTTTATCGGCATCTTGTTGTAAGTCTAAGTCAACGCTTCCAAGCAAATACCGAATCATCGCCCGATCGAACCATCGACAACAAGCTACCACATACAAAACTTTCCGATGCCGGGGATCTATCCCCTGCAAAAGTAATTCAGCTATCGCTTGGTTTCCTTGGGAAAAATCAGGTTCTTCACCTTGCTCTCCTTGCTTCCGTACCCAATCTAGATAATAGGGTAATCCCTGTGTTGCCTTGTAGATTTTGGCGCGCATACCGCCATTTTCAATGCCAATTTGCTTGAGATATTCCTCTGTATCCTTCTTGCTAAACTTCTTAAGTGGCACCTCAAGGAGCAACTTCCGATCCTGGTTGAGCTTGCGCCAACCCTCATCTGCTTGCAGCGATCGCCGCCCTACAACCACCAGCCTTACTGGTGCACAAGACAACGCCGTATATTCGACCAAATACTGCCACAGCCATTGATTCAGGTAAGACTGTGCTTTTTCATAGGTATCCAAAATCAGCACGAGCGATCGTCCTCTGCTTTGGGCAATTTGCATCAGACTTTCAGCAAATGCCTGCGTCAGTTTGGAAACTGGCTGTAACATAAGAGCCTGTAGCTCAGGCTGGTCTTTGGTCGCAGGGTGATTCCACACTCGCTGCTCGATCCATTCTTGCAAGCTGTCTGCATCCTCTCCGATCCCTGCTAATGCAGAAAAACCTACCCCTGAAACATTAAAAGATGTCGGCTTACTTGAGGTGGAGGTCAAGCCTATTGGGCGTAGCCATATGAAGCGTTGAAACCAGCTTGTAATCTTCTTTGCTTCTTCGCTGCTAGTTGTTTCACCATCAATTGACTCATGACTCAACTTGTATAGAGTTGACTCAAACTGCTGGTATTTTTGTTTGAATGAATCGGCGATCTTTTCACATCTAAAACTCTCAACAGCCTGCTCATGTACCTTTCGCATCAGTTTTAGGGGAGTTTCGATATCAGGCGTTTTCGCAAAACAAATCTCCAGAAAATCAACTTTGCCTGCATGGGCATCCTTTAACCGCCCCAGTAACGTTGTTTTACCAACTCCGCCAGTCCCGCAAATATTGAATAGCAAGGGTTGTCCCTCAGATTCGTTGAGTGCTAAGGCAAAGCGTTCTAACAGCGTTTTCGCCTCATTTCGTTCTATGTAATGGCTATCTGGCACTCGCGATCGCATCGCAGATTGACGATTGATCTCGGACTGAGCTGACTGCTGAGTCTCTTTCTTTGCTAATTGTGCCTTCGCTAAACGATCCTCTAGATCAGCGACCTCCTTGTGTTTGGCCTCCAATTCGATCTCTAACTCTGAGGGTATAGTGAGGACGGTGTAACCTGCTCTTTTTATCTCTAATTTTTCAAGCACATTTTTGGCTCTAGCCAATAGTGTCTCGACATGAGCACAATCATCCATTCGATTTCCCATCTCTCAATTTTGCTTCCAATTCTGCCACCTGTCGCCGTTTTTCCTCTAGGTCAATCTGCAGATGGCCAGGGATTTGCAGCTTCCCATAGCCAGCAGCCTGTTCTTCTAGAATAGCCAGCGATCGCTTCGCCATCGCCAAGGCAGGGGTCATCACCTCTTGATGTGTCATCACCCTAGGCAACTCTGGACTCTGGGTTTGGCTGGGCAGTCCCTTGCCACCGCGCAACATTGCCACTGGAAAATCCTCCGTCGCTGCATCAAAAAACGGGGTTTGTTCTTCGTCCCAGAAGTTACGGGCACTCTCTGAAACCGTTTTTCCCAAGTGAGTCATGACGTTGGAAATTTTGACGAGGCGATCGCCCGGTTGATTTGCCATTCCCTTCAGCGCCTCAATCAGATGATAGGTATAGACACTGAGGATGCCATCTGGACGCACGTAAGAAGGTTGAGGTCCTCGTGATGAGGTGAACACCGCCCGGCCTTCCCCCTGCTTCAGGGCATCAATCACCCCTTTCGGCAACGCTGTAGGCAAAAAGTCTGCTGGCAGATCATTCTTAGCGGTAGCCATCCCCTCCGCATGACAACTATCAATGATGACCCAGAGACGTTTAGCCTCGATCTTGCGTAACTTCTCAGTCAACGTTTCGGCTGAAAGGGCTGTTTGTGGAATGGCTTGCCGATTAAAATCATGTTGGAGTAAGTAGTAAGCATTACTGGCGAGGTCAGTACCGTGTCCAGAATAGTAAATGACGATCGTGGCATCTGGGTCTGCATCTGCACATCCTTTTAACCAGTCCAGACCCTCCAAAATGGCACTGCGAGTCGCACCCTCGTTCTTTAACAACCGGACACGATCGCGGGTATTGGGATATGCACAAAAATTTGCGTCAGTCAGCACATCTTTGAGCGCTTGAGCATCCTTGACTGTTACAGGAAGCGAATCGCGAGGGTCAGCAGTAGTACCAACACCAATCAACAGCGCGTAACCGTGGGTAAATAGATCAGACATCTCAAAAAAACTCCAGCAAAAAACAACAATCCCTCAACCTGGATTAATAATATATAGTTCCTAAACCTACAATAAACAAAAAACACAATCAAGCTACCTCAAAAATAAATACTAGACTAAGCTGTTACTTTCAGGGCTTACTCGTTATGGCTACATTTTGCCCGGTTTCGCTCGATCGCCTCGCAGCATCTCCCACCTTCAAAGCGTACAAACTACTGGCATTATTCACGTACAAAGGCGTACCGTTTAACAAATGTTCCAACACCATATCGGTGTCTTTAGCAAACAAACCGCGCCGCGTTCCTACTTTGATGGTTTGCCGATTGTCTCCCTGAATTAATTGACCGGATTCTGGAGTGAAAATCAGCGTTCCTTCTTCTCCGTAAATTGTAAAAATGTTTTCAGACTGCCAAAAAGTCTCTCCTTTTCCGTAAACAGCTTCAGCGACAAGGCCATTGGCAAAGCGCAACTGTGCGTTGCACAAACAAGCTTTGTAGAAATCCGGCTGACTGTCCCAAAATTGAGCTTGACAGTTAACGCTTGCCACTTCCCCGAACAAATCGGTAAATCGGTGCAGTCGCGAAATTGCACCAACGAACGGAAACCCAAAGAGGGAATGTTGATAAGTCCACCGCTGCGGGGCTGGATGTTGAGGATTAACAGTCAGGTAGCGGGCGTAAAACACTTTACCGATTAAGGGCAAAGATTCTTTGATTGCTTGGTGCAAACCGCCTAACAGTTCGATGTGTTCGATGTGGAGGAGTTTTTGCTTTTGGGCGGCAAGTTCGATCGCCCTTTCGGCCTCAGATACTTCTAAAGATAGAGGATATTCGACCACAACGTGCTTGTCATTTTCTAAGGCCGCCAGGACGATCGCCCCGTGATCCCGGTTCACCGTACAGACGATTACCAAATCTAAATCGTCTCTTTCTACCAGCTTGCGCCAAGAAACAGCAGCTTGGGCCCCGAATCCCTGACAAAATGCAGCGGTTTTCTCGGGGTTGTGGCCAGCAATCGCTACTAAGTGCGATCGCCCATCAGCTTGAATTGTCTCGGCCCTCAACTTAGCGGCAAAACCAGTACCCACAATCCCCACGCGAATTGGAGAATTAACTGAAAAACCAAAGCGAGTATCAATATTAGTCATGGGATTTGAGATTTAAGATTTTAGATAGTTACAGACTTGCGGTGCCGGGTTTAGGGTTCTATCGCCCCGATTTTAAGCTGTGGTTGTGCTGCGATTTATTCGATCGAGCCTTCAACACCCAAGTCTGGATGCGATCTAACTATACATTTCACCGCCTGCTGGGACTTGCCTTGCAGCAAGTATGGCGGCAACTCGATCGGCGTACCGCAAACCAAAAAGCGGGTTTTTGGGTGTATTTAGCGACTCAAAACAGGATTTTTCCCAAAAGCCGGGTGATTTGGCGCAAGTCCGGCAGCAACAGTATCCCACCGCTGAACCCCACATAGGTATAAGCAATCAAGATGAAATTAGAAAAAGTTATAACTAATCCCATTCAAATTTTTGGTAAATGAGTGTTGCAACCTTGCTTCTTTCCCCTACTATCATAGAGGGAACGAACCTAAGACCTAACCTCAAAGCTAATAGAGCCTTGAAGGTTGCATTAGGAAAAATTATAAATTTTGTTGAATTTTTGAGAGGATTAGTGCATGGCAACTTACAAAGTTACCCTCGTCAGCGAAGCCGAAGGACTTAACCAGACCATTGACGTTGATGAAGATACTTACATTCTCGATGCTGCGGAAGAAGCAGGACTCGACCTCCCCTACTCTTGTCGCGCTGGTGCTTGCTCCACCTGCGCCGGCAAAATCGTATCAGGCACAGTTGACCAATCCGACCAATCTTTCTTGGACGACGACCAAATCGAGGCCGGAATGGTTCTCACCTGCGTCGCCTATCCCACGTCTGACTGCACCATAGAAACTCACAAAGAAGAAGAGCTCTACTAAAATTGGGGCACTCAGCAATCTCGTCTAACTCCAAGCTATTGATTAATAGCTGTTTGAGGCGATAGCTGACCGAATAATTTGAGATTTTAGATCGCAGATTTTAGCTGACTCGTAAAACCAGTCTAGAATCGAAAATCTAAAATCTCAAAATTTTAGGACTTGTGCTAAAAATACCGAAAAATCCCGGATTGAGATTGCATTGCTCCTGCTTGCATTCGATATTTTTTACGCAAGTCCTCACTCAATTTTGGGAGTTTAATTTTATTGGCCCCAAAATGTAATGGCATCGCTGAGCGGCACAACTTGAGCGCCGGGAAAATAAAAGCCCAGAATTTGAGATCCGTTCCAGCCCAAATTAGCCAAATTGTAAGAACCAGTCTGACTCATTCCCACTCCGTGGCCGAAACCGCCTCCGACAAAAGCGTAACCGTTGAGAGTTTTGTCGGGATTGTAAATTGGTTCTAGGTAAAAAAGCGTGCTGATCGGCGGGTAAAAAGCATTGCGAATCTCGTCTTTGTCGATATCGATCGGGCCCAAGTCAGTTTGAACCTTCATTTTCAAAACTCGACCTGCGGGCGACCTTTCCACCACTTCCACCTGAGTGACAGTTTTAAAATTAGCCAGCGGGTGCTGTTTCTTCTGAAGGTACTGTTTGAGAAATCCACCAATCGCCGTCAAAGAAGCTGGTTCGCGCCACCGAAAAGTGTCTTCTTTTTCCTCATTAAACCCTTTTTCCAAACTGATAAAGCGGCGGAAGTTGTTTTCGTCAGACAAACTCTGCTTGGACAAATCCCAGACATTGTTAGGGGAATCGACGATCGATCGCAAATACGGACGTTCCGGGCCGTGCCACACATCGTTAAAAGAGGCTGTCACGCCGCCGCTAGACGCGGAATAGAGCGCGTCTACTAGCTGATTTTGATAAGTTAGAACCAAACCGCTCGTTTGGGCGATCGCCTTATCGCTTTGCGGGTAAACCTCCGTCAAACCTTGATAAACTTGGCAGTTAACATCAGCGCACAACTCATAATTATCCACAGCAAACCGGCGCAAATTTCTCAGGGCGTAAGTTCTCGCCAAAATAGTTTGAGCGACAATCGCAGCGTAAGGCGAAAAAGCCCCAATTTCGTGAGGAACAACACCTCGCAAATAAGTTTCCGTCAGCACTTCATTCACCAAAGTATAAGTGCCATAAGCATTTTTTTGCAGGCGCAAACTGCCGCCATAACGGCGAGTTTGTTGAATAGCTTTTTCGGGTTCAGTAGCTGTCGCCTCTTGGGTAGTTTGTTCCAATACCTCGATCGCATTTTTCCCCGCCGTCACATCCAACTCATTGCGGTTGAAGCGAAAGCCGTTTAAAACCCAAAATGCCTGGGGTATTTGTTTGAAAACTTTGGAATCCAAAAAAGCTGTTTTGTTGCCTTGAGCTTGCAAACTTTGCAACAGCCAGCGCCGCACCAAAGGAGAGTTATAAACATCTCTTTTCGCCCAAACTTGCCAGCGCAAAGGTTGAGCAATTTCTACTTCTATTCCCTTAGCGCGCCACTGATTGGCGCTGTCTTCCGCACTCTCGAAACTGCGGTGAGAACTGAGTACCACTCGTTCTTCTACTAAGGGCGTTTCCAGCGGTTTCGGGGCTATTTCTAACTTGACGCTAGCTGCTGTTTTGGTTTCTATGCCTTGAGGAGTTTTGTAACGCAAAGTTAAGCTGTCGCCCGGTAATGCTTTCAGCGTCAGTTTGTCGGTTGCTTTGGTGCCAAACCGCTGCACCACGCCGATTTTGATGGGTCTATTTTGGGGAGTTTGGGCGTATCCCGCAGCGCTGAAAATGGGCAACAGGCACAATGCGGTGAAAACAGTGCTAGAAACGCAGCTAAACCATTTGTAATGGGGAGTTGGAGGTGCTTGAGCGAACACGGTTATCTGTCTCGCGATAGTTGAAATTGGGCGATTTTTGATTGTACGTTAGCACATTTGGCCGCTGCTATAGGGGAATTGCCGAAGATAAGGTGGTTTAAGTGGCAGAATTCTGTTAAGTCAGGACTTACGCCAGACCAAAGAAACCGGGTTTTTTACCGAATCTGCGGGCTGCAACTGGTCTTTTCGTAAAAAACCCGGTTTCTGGGCCCCCTGCGGTAAATCTGTCATTGCGGGTGAAACGTAGGAATTTCAAAAGTTGCGATCGCTTTACATTCTGTTACAGGCTAAGGTTTATAGCAACCACCAAAACGGTTAGGACATTCTTAATCGCTGAAATCCTTGCTAATTCTTCCTTCTTCCTTCTTCCTTCTTCCTTCTTCCTTCTGCTATATTTGCACCTACCGACTTATTGGCTAATCATTTTTTCTGAGCACTAATCTCATCGCAAACGTGTTTCTCGCTTTCATCAGCATTATTCTGCAAATAGTCGTGCAGCCAATCGCAGCCTTGCACCAGCATTTCATCTAAACTTCTGATTCGCCACAACCTGGCTGTAGAGTCATATGATGCCGTAGCGATGTATTTGCCGTCAGGACTAAAACTGACACTATTTAGCGCATTTTGATGTCCTTTAAATTCTTGTATCAACTTGCCTGTGACATCCCATAACCTTGCTGTATTGTCATCTGAGGCCGTAGCGATGTATTTGCCGTCGGGACTAAAGCTGACACTATATACCCAATCTTGATGTCCTTTAAATTCTTGTATCAACTTGCCTGAGACATCCCACAACCTTGCTGTTTTGTCCCTTGATGCCGTAGCAATGTATTTGCCATCGGGACTAAAACTGACAGCCCATAACGAATCTCCATGTCCTTTAAATTCTTGTATCAGCTTGCCTGTGACATCCCACAAACTTGCTGTTTTGTCCCATGATGCCGTGGCGATGTATTTGCCGTCGGGACTAAAACTAACAGTCAATACCCCATCTTGATGTCCTTTAAATTTTTGTATTAACTTGCCTGTGACATCCCACAAACTTGCTGTTTGGTCCCATGATGCCGTGGCGATATATTTGCCGTCGGGACTAAAACTGACACTCGATACCCAATCTTGATGTCCTTTAAATTCTTGTATCAACTTGCCTGTGATATGCCACAACCTTGCTGCTTTATCCTTTGATGCCGTAGCAATGTATTTGCCATCGGGACTAAAACTGACACTATTTAGCGCATCTTGATGTCCTTTAAATTCTTGTATCAGCTTGCCTGTGATATCCCACAACCGGGCTGTTTTGTCCTTTGATGCCGTAGCGATGTATTTGCCGTCGGGACTAAAACTGACACTATTTAGCGCATCTTGATGTCCTTTAAATTCTTGTATCGGCTTGCCTGTTAAATCCCACAACCGGGCTGTTTTGTCCTTTGATGCCGTAGCGATGTATTTGCCGTCAGGACTAAAACTGACACTATTTAGCGCATCTTGATGTCCTTTAAATTCTTTTATCAACTTGCCTGTGATATTCCACAACCGCACTGTTTTATCGTTTGATGCCGTAGCGATGTATTTGCCGTCAGGACTAAAACTGACACTCGATACCCAATCTTGATGTCCTTTAAATTCTTGTATCAACTTGCCTGTGATGTCCCACAACCTTGCTGTATTGTCCCTTGATGCAGTAGCGATGTATTTGCCGTCGGGACTAAAACTGACACTATTTAGCGAAGCTTGATGTCCTAACCGATTTTGTTCTCGGATGTTGTTGAGAATCTGGTTGAGAGCAATCTGGGGAGTGGATATCGAGTAATCTGCAACGGAACGAAGGTTCTTGAATGTAGCTTTGAGTTCTTTTCCAGTCTTCACCGCTGAGATTAAAGCATCTATTTGGTTATTGCCAGATTCAAACAGTCTCAAAGCATCACTTGCAGCGCGCTCTAATTTGGTCAATTTCTGTGCCTTGTTGACTTGCTGCCACGCTACTCCCATTAGGGTGACAGCGCTAATTAAGCTAATGCTAAATATCATTGCACCAATACTACTGAGCCATTTAACTTGTCGCTTTGCTGCTAATACCTCCTGTTCGGCTTTCTGCCGCTTTGCTGCTAATATCTGATTCTCGGCTTCACTTTGCTTGAGTTTTTGGCGTAATTTTAGTGATTCTGCACCGCCCTGTTTGCGGATAAAAGGCACTAAATAATCGTGGACAAGTTGGTAGCGTTCGATCGGAGTTGCTGGCACTTCTAACACCAATCCCGATTTAACGACAATCTTTAAAACCAACTCTAATCTTTTTGACTCTGTTCCTAAATTTGCTGCTAACTCAGCCAGAGTTTTCTGAGGACGAGTGTTGTTTTCATCCGTCAGCAAGTACAAGACAAGTTCGGCAGTATCTTTATTCTCCTGGCCGCAGTCGGCGATAACTTCTGCTAAAAATTCCTCAACCAGTTTGACCTTAGCCCGATCGCCAAGTTGCTGATATTCACCCAGTCGAGTAATCTGCCTTTTTTCCAGTTGCATTCCCACGACTTGAAGTTCGATCGGCCGCACTTCGTGCACTTCACCTGCTAAATCTGCTACCAGTGCGTTTGCCAAATCATCGTCCAAGTAAAATTGAGATCCTTTTGTTAATGTTTGAATAATAGCTTTCGCATCGGAAATTGAGAAATTTCCCAAGTAATAGCAGATTTTTTTCGTGAGAATGTCGTTATCAATAATTGATAAATTGGTGGCGCGATTGAACTCTAACAAGTAGAAAAGATAATCTTCCCGCAGCGACAGGATAATTTTGAGGTCGCTAATCTGATTTAAACATTCAGCCAGAAAATCATATAACTCTCGCCTACCAATTGGCTCTCGATAAGCAAAGAAAAATTCCTCAAACTGGTCAAAGATTAATACAGTTAATAAATTACGGTCTTGATTCAGTCGCAACTGTTTTAAAATAGCTGTTGGGGTGTCGATCGCCCCTGACAACTTCACAGCTTTTAATTGTTCAATTCCTGCTTTCAAACACTCACCGCAATCCCTCACCCAATCATGATATGATTGCACTAAAACAGGCAATACGTCCCGCGCTTCAAAAGTGGTCAGTTGCAGTGCCGGAACTAACCATGCCTGAATTATCGAACTTTTTCCTACCCCAGATTGTCCGTGAACGATCGTCAGCTTGCAAGCAGGTGTACGTATCCGTTTACTTATCTCTTTAATATCGCGCGATCGCCCGGAAGCGGCTTCAATTTCCTCAACAATTTCAGCTTTTGACTTACCGGATTCTAAACCGATGTCAATTATTTGTTGCGGCGACTGCAAGCGACCGGCACCGATAAAAGCTTGCAACCCATATTTGCTTTTAACTGCTTGTTGTTCGAGTTTAATGTGAAATGCTTTTAAATATTCGCTTTGCTCAAAATTGAGAGTTCTCAACTCTTCTAAAATCCTCAGATAAAGCTGCACATCATCTTGAGGCTGCGTATTGTCTTTAGCCGCTTCTAAGTTTTTAACAGCCTCCGACTGTTGACTGAGATTTCGCTGCGCTTTTGCCAAAAGTAACCGATACAAACCAGTCTCTTGTTGGCAAGGCTTACGCACTCCGACCAAAGAAACCGGGTTTTTTATCGAATCTGCCGGCCACAACGAAGTATTTTCGTAAAAAAACCCGGTTTCTGGGCCCCCATGCGTAAGTTGGGATATTCCTGCTTGTTCCAAAACAGACAATGCTAATTTAGCCGAGTCGCAAGCTTTTTCCCACTGAGATTGTTGCAGCGCCACCTCAGCCAAAAAGCCGTAATCTTCAGCTACTTGACTCGGAGTGCCGTAATTTTCGTGAATTTCTAAGGCTTTTTTAGCTAAAATTTCCAACTCTTTCCAAGCTGCTAAACGCCGCAGCACTTCGCCAAGTTGGCTAATACATTTCGCAGCTAAATCATGTCGCTGCACTTGCTCAAAACTCTCCAGAGATTGCTGTAAATACTTTCTAGCTTCTTGCCAATAACCTTGATTTCCTGCCCGGTGCAATTCAGCTTTGCGGTTGTAAGCTTGAGCAATTTTCTGGCAGACAATTCCTTGTCTTTCTAAGTGGCGATTTTGCTGCCAAAATGTCAAACTTTGCTGATAATGTTCGAGTGCTGAATCTATTTGATTTTTCTGAGATTGAACTAAACCCCGAATAAATTGCCAACTAGCTTGCAATTCCTGGTCTAATGCAGCATTTAGCAAATCATTTTCCAGCGACTCAATTTCACCGTCATCTAATTTGAAATTCTCCACATTAGCAAAAGCTTGACTGGTTTGTTGTTGTAACAAATTCATCAAATCATCGGGTGGCATGGTAAACTGAATTGGAGGAGGAGCCCAAGACTTCAAATCGTTAGCCGATCGACTAAATTTAGACAGTACGGAATCCGTTACCCATAATATCACAGGAAAAGCAAAATCTTGCTTGAATTGATCTCGCGCTCTATTCGCCCCAGCTAGCAGGTCATCAACAGCAACCACCGATTCGATACCGACAATTATTAAAGCTTTCGGTGACCGCTTATGGACGGCATTGAGAATAGTTTGATAAAGTATTTTAGTAGCAGGTTTAAGGGCTAATTCTTGATATTCAACAGTCGATTTATCCCGCAGCTTTTCTAGCATTGCAGAACGCAAGCTAGCATAATTGCAGCGCACTATAGTTAAAGAAAACTTTCCTTGAAAGCGGGCGATCGTCCGTACCAAAGTAGAGAGCGATAGCTCATTTTCTGCGGCAATATCTTCGGCTAGATTTGAGTTTACCATAATCTCAACAATTTTGCTGGTGCCACAGCTTAAATTTGTCAGTTTCCATCAACAGCGGATTCAGCGCAAACCAATTTCCGTCACTATCTACATATTCAAAAACCCACAGGTTTCGCAGCAAATCTTGGTATTCTTTATCTCCATTAATGCTTTGTTCTTGCACCACCTTAAACAGTAACTCCCACTCATCATTATCGATGCCGCGAATCAGAGTGTCGCGGGAACTGCGAATCACTGATTTCAACACATTTTGCGAAATAGGAGGGTCATCTTGCTGCAAGCAACCAAACAGCATCCCCATCAAGTTTCGCAAATGACCTCCGCTGACTCGGCACAATCTATCTAAAGTTTCAGGACTGTCAAAAACTTCGGTAATTAATGTAATATATTCCTCTGGCAAAACATCGGGAAATGCCCGCGACATCACCATGCACCGCAGCAAATTCATCCCCTCAAAACATTCGCTGCCGTCTCTATTCTTTACTGGTACCATCGGCAAAACTTTCGGGTCAACTCCGCCTCCCAATCGATTTTTCAAAATTTCACTTTCATTGCCAAAAATCAATCCCAGCGGCAGGGTATAAACTAAATGGCAATTCAGTTTCCGCAACTGATCGCCCCGGTCAATAAAGATATATTCTGGCAACAGTCGCCCCGCTGCATTGGGTCGAAAAACTATCCGGTCTAAGTTGTCAACAATCACCACCAATCCTTTTTTACCCCGCTGCTTTAGCTGATTAATTGCTACATCAATAATTTCTTGATTAATCAGTTCTAACATTTTATTCGCTTGCGGTTCCATGTACTGTCTCAGTTTAGATCGCAAGTCGGGATTACTTTTGATTTTGGCAGTAATTTTGGCGATGCCTAAAGGCAGAGACACTTCCAGGTTTCCGTCTGTATTGCCCTTATATTTGCTGCCAAAAAGTTCTCCTTCCGCTTCTAAAGTCACAGGGGTTTGTAAAAAATTCCAACTGTTTTTTAAGAACTCTTTAAAACCCTGGGGCTGCAAGGAAATGTTGCCCTCTTCCAAGCTTTGGCTGACTCGCCGCGCGATCGCTAACATGATATCTGTCAAATCGAGATCCATTTCATCGAGGTCTTGAGTTGACTCGAAGTAAACTACATGAAAACCCTCATCTGTCAACTCTTTTTCCAGTCGCGACAATTCTGTAGACTTGCCGCAACCAATATGTCCGCTAAATAATTGGCAAGTCCGTTTATCGGGCGACACGCGGGTAATTGTTCGTTTGAGTATGTTAATGATTTTCCCGCCGCGCACCTCAGCAAAATCAATGTAGTAGCGCCGATCTTCGGCATAGCCCAATATTAGGGATCGACTGGGGTTGCAGGCGTCGCAAAATCGATGGAAATCTAGGTTCATAAAATTTTTAACTAATGATAATGATATTGAGTGCGATCGATCGTGATTTCTGTAGGGGCGGGTTCACCAACAATACCTGCCAATAATTAACAATCTCAAAAACCCGCCCCCACCCCACTAGATAGACATATATAGCAATCCTCGCATCATTTGCATAATTATTGTAGGGTCAATCCCCCCGTGGTTGCCCGATAGATAGGGGGTAGGCAAAGAAAGGCACTACCCCTACAAATTTATCTGAATCATTTAGGATTGCTATATATTTCGATCGCTTCCGGTTCGCTAAAAAGTCGGGGCGGGTTTATTGGTTCTCTAGTGTTAGATCGGAGACTAAGGCGAACCCGCCCCTACAGGAATTATGTCTATTTTACCGGAGATGATTAGATAAATAACGAATGACAAATGACTAATGACTCTCACTTTTGCTGCCAATATTGGTAGGCGGCATAGGCCAAAGTGACAGCGCCGGTCACAATGGCCGCTTCATCAACCTCAAATTGCGGGTGATGGAGGGGATAGTTCGGTTTGTCAGTGAGTCCCACTCCTAAGCGAAACATGGTTCCCGGTGCGTGTTCTAAGTACATCGAAAAATCTTCCGCGCCGAGGGATGGTTCTGGTAATATCTGGACGCGCGATCGACCTAAAGCTTCTAAAGCCGCAGTTTCGACTAATTGCGTGAGTTTTGGGTCGTTTTGGACTCCGGGTACGCCGCGTTTGTAGGTGAGTTCGTACTTAGCGCCGTAAGTCGCGCAAACGCTGGAGACAATTTGTTCGATCCAAGCCGGCAGTTTTTCGTGGGTTTCCGGATGGAGCGATCGCACGGTTCCCAGCAATTTTACTCGATCGGCAATCACGTTCGGCGCTCGTCCGCCGTTAATTTGCCCGATCGTCAAAACCAGCGGCCTCAAAGGATTTTGCGTGCGGCTAATGGCCTGCTGCAAAGTGGTAATTATCTGAGAAGCAATCCAAATTGCGTCGATCGCCTCGTGGGGACGCGCACCGTGGCCGGATTCGCCCATCACAATCAATTCTATGTCATCTGCCGCCGCCGTCAGTGCCCCGTGGCGGATACCGATGCAACCGCCCGGAATCGTCGGGAAAACGTGCACTCCGATAATGCCGTCAACATCTTGCATCGCCCCATCTTTAATCATCCATTGAGCACCTTGGGCAATCTCTTCCGCCGGCTGAAACAAGAAGCGGACGTGACCGGGCAATTTTTCGCCTAGCTGAGACAATATCATTGCTGCGCCCAAACCGACGGTGGTGTGGATGTCGTGGCCGCAGGCGTGCATGACTCCCTCGTTGCGGGAAGCAAATTCTAAGTTAGTCCGTTCTTGAATCGGTAAAGCGTCCATATCGGTGCGAATTGCCAGCCACCGGGACTCGCTGCTGTTGCCTTTGATTTCGCCGAGCACTCCTGTTTTGCCGATTCCTTCGATCGCGCGGACTCCGCTGGATGCGAGAACTCCGGCTACATAGGCTGCGGTTTGATATTCTTGCCCGCTGAGTTCGGGATGGGAGTGGATGTGGCGGCGAATTTCGATTAGGCGGGGTGCTAGGGTGGCGGCTAATTCTTTGATGCGGGGAAGCATGAATTTAGTTGGGGAGTGCGGTACAAGTTGTAGTCAACTAGGTTAACGCATATGTTTGGGGGTGAACAGGGTTATAAGGCGCAAATGTGCGATCGGGCTTTTGGATAGCAATTCTATTTCGTTTGTGAATAAGATTTTTTTTTCTAACCGCAGAGGGCGCAGAGGACGCAGAGAAAAGAGAGAAAAGAGAGTTAGGTAGAAACCTGGAAAAAAAGTCCATATTCTAGGTTTAAATGCTTATTTTTAGTTGATACTCTCTGGTTGTGATATCATCAAAGAGTAATTTTATTGAAATTATTTACTATGATTAGCTTTGGATTCTGGAATGTAATTATTTTAATTACAGTCGCTTTGTTTTTAAAATTTAATTGGCGATTAGATAGCGAAAAAACAGCATGGCAAGATTCTTTGTTTTTAAAACATCCTTCGATCCAAAGGTTGACTCAGTTTTTTCTTCAACCTATTGTTAACTTTATTTTGCAAGCAGTTATTGTATTAGTTCTCACCCGATTTCTCTGTTATACCGGTTGGTTGGTTTACAATCTGACTAATCGGCCCGATCCGCCTTACTGGGATTTTAAGTGGTTTTATGTAGCGAGTAGATTAGCCCATCAGCATTTGAGTCCCTTTAATGTCGAGGTGTTTAACATCGGTTTCTGTAGCATCACTAAAGTGTGCGGGTTTATTCCATCTTTTGTTTATCCACCTAATATCATTCCTCCGCTGTGGTTTTTGGGCTATTTCCCGATGAAGACAGCATTCACAATCTGGACTTGGCTGCATCTTATTGGCACAGGTTTTGTTTTATGGGGAGCCAATATCTTGTTGGAGTCGCACTCACGAGCTTTGAGGACTATTTGTAGTATATCAGTTGCATTGCTCTACGGTTTTGTCTTCGATCTTCAAGTTGGCAATGTGGCAACTTTTATTGCGATTATGCTATTATGGATGTTTATTTATGCTAGAAAAAATCGGGATATAATCGCAGGAGTTTTATTAGGAATTGCACTTTTTAAACCAACTTTAATTATATTGTTTATTCCTTATTTTTTAATCAAAAGACGGTTTCAGCTAGTTTTTATATCTCTAGTCACGGTAACTTTTTTGGCAGTTATAGGTCTAGCTGTAACGGGCAATTCTTTAACAGGATTTATACAGGATGCGACTCGTGGATTTCCACTCTGGCTCAACGATCCATCGAATAATGCTTATATTTCTATGAGTCGCCTTGATTTAAGGGTTATGGGGCCGAGATTTTTCCCCGATAATCCCTTCGTGGCGAAGCTATTTTCTGACTCGATCATTCTGGTGCTAGTTGGTTTAGTGAGTTGGTATTTTTACAAAAAACAATCTCGCAATGTTTGGTCAAAAAAAGTTGACTTATCTGAAATGGTGCTAATTTCTAGTTTGAGTATTGCTATCAACTATTCACAGCCCACCAGTTCTGTGATGTTAGCACCGGCGGTGGTTTTTTTGCTGAATGATTTATGGTTTCAGATTAAAAATTGTGCCTTCTCTAGGCAAAGAATGTCGGTTTGGTTATTGGGGGTTGGCTGTGTCATGGTGCAAACCGCAGTGATTCATGGCGGGCTGTTGGTGTTTCTAGGAAAGCGGTGGAACTGGAAGGGGGGGGGATTGCCTTATTTGTTTAAAGTAACTATTTTTTCACTACCGAGTTATGCGATTTTAGGCCTTACCTTAAGTGTTTTAGTCTTAGCGATTCAATCTCTTGGTCAAAAACAGGTTGCTGAATTTGAGCGACCGAGCTGAAGCAGGAAATAGACATTCATCTGGCCAAGAGTAACCTTCACGAGCTGATATCCGAGAAGAAATTCTTACTTTTGCTCTTTGGTGTCGCCCCTTCAGGTGTTTGACTCATCCCGTTTCGCGTCGGCTTGCTCTTGCTCTTGACACCAGTTTTCTATTAGTTGACTTCCGACGCTGCTCATATCCCTTTCCGCACGAACGCACAAGGCTTTGAACCTGATCTTCAATGCCTTGGGAATTACAAGTTTGATGGTGTCTTTTTCATTTGCCATAACTTTATTTTCACACGTAAACGTGTGAAAAGTTTAAAATTCCCTTAGTTACCTATTCCCATATTCCCATAACTGTGCTAGACTCAGGATGTACAAACGGAAAAGCGATCGCCCCTGGCCTGGAAAACTTGAGGGCGATCGCAATTCCACTATTCGTGTAATTCAAACTCTATGATATCACAGCCAAAATCAGTTCCCGAACTGCTCCGGGAAGAAATTCCTGATGTACCTCAAGGTAAACAACCGATTCGTTTGCTGTTGTGTGGCGTTCCCAAAGCGGTAGACAGCATCATTAATCTGTTGCACGTTTTAGGTTTTGCAGAAGTTGGGGAATGGAGCCCGCCTCTACCATCGCCGATAGCGGGTGAGGTAATTCGGATTTTAACCCGTTACTGGAAAGAGTAATCTTTGAGGGCGATCGCACTTTTTTTGTGAAGTGCGATCGGCCTTATTTGACCCTTTGGATCGGGTTTCTGGTTAGAGGAGCAAGAAAACCAAACAAAAATATTTGTAGAAGAGTCAAAGAATATCTCTAAAAGAGAATGCCTAGTAGTCCACTTTCATCACTTTCGTCGGTCAGTCTAAGTCTTACAAAAGAATCAAAATTAAAATCTTTGGCAAACTCGGAGTATGGAACCCTATCTGAATTTAATGTACAGATATATTGAAAGCCACATCTTCTAGATTCTCTATCGGCAAATTCAAGAGCAAGTCTCACTTGTCTCTCATCAACACCATCAAAAATGGTACTGTCATGAATTAATATACGTGGTGAAGGATCGCGTTCAGACCAAAGCTGTGCCAGCATTAAGTCATAACAAAATATTTTCATGTTATCGATACCTTCGCTGCCATCACGGCTAATCTCTACATTGAACTGAAAACCATTGTCGCCTACATTAATAATTAACCTTCCTGGGGCATCGTAAAGAAACCGAGAGTTTGAATTGAATAGCTCTCTAGCTTTTTCTGCTTGAACACGTCGTTCTTGATAGTCACGACGTGCGCGTTGTAGTAAGCGTTCTTTTTCAATATTTAAAGCACTTTTTCCTTCTTCAAACTTATTTAATTCTTCTATGCGTTTATTAATTTCATTTAGATTAGATACAATTTCCAGATAAAGTTCTTGGAGTCTTGTGTACTCTTCTAAAGCACCATGTGTTTGTAGCACTTCCAATAAAGAAGCACGTTGTTCGGTTTTTTCACGTATGAGACGTTCTCTAGATGATACATCTCGCCTGATACGCTCAATTTCAGTCGATAGAAAATCGCGACGATTTTCTATAAGTCTACGATGAAAAATTTCTACTTCTTCCAATCTTCTAACTACCAAACCCGGGAGTTCAATACCGACACTTTCGTATATATGAGTTACATCATCTGGGGATGGTTCATTTTCTGCTTCCAGGCTAGATTGATAAAATTCTAATATTTTTTTATCGGCAATATTGTTATTAGTGGCTTCATGAATTTCCGCAGTCAACCGATTAGCATTAGCCTCTAGTTCGTGGTATTGAGGAGCTACGCGAAAATTACTTAAGGTTTGTTTTCTCTCGCGTAACTGTGACTCGACTTGGACTTTTAAAGCTTCGAGTTCGCCTAGAGAACCAAATATGCCAATTGCAACTCCCGTATCTGTGTCTTTTTTGAGTTTTTTTATATCATCTAGCAATTTTTTTTTATCTTTTAAAAGTTGTAAATCTCTCGCATCTTCCCAAGCCAAACCTAGTAAAAAAGCATTATTAACTTGCTTCTCCCAATCAAACTGCTTTCTGTGATGTTCAAAGGGAGTAGAAAAGGCGTCTCGTCCACGCCGGATAAAATAAGAAATTAGACCTCTAAACGTAGGTTGGAATTTTTTATCTTCATTATCACTTGGCAAACCAAACAAAAGGTTTCCTAGTATTGCCTTCCAATGTATCACGCTCAGAACTCTTTGCCCTTCTTTTTCTTTTGGCTGAATTGGCCAGGAAGTAGTATCTCCTTGAATTACTACTTTTGACTTGTCCGCAGTATTTCTAGTTACTGTAATAACTTGATTAGAAAGTGTCAACTCTAGGCTAAATGCCCAACCTCGTAAATTTATAGAATCCAGTCCTTTAGCTTTTGGTAATGTAGAGCCTAAGCAAAAGTGAATTATTTCAATTAGAGTAGATTTACCTAAACCATTACGAGAGTCTTTGCTCCCAGACTCTTCTGTACGATCGGCCAATACTACATTAAAGCCGGGGCTAAACTCGACAGTTTTAAATGAAGGATGATTACAACGAATAGCACGAATCATGGACGACTCCTACGAAGTATTCCTGCATCCATTTCAATTGCTCCAATAGCGTATAGGATATCCAGAGTCAAAACAAACCGTTCAAAGGTTGCGACTTCCGGTATTGTCGAAACAGCACTCCAAAGTGACGAGACTGTACGTGGATATGGCAAGTGTTCTAATATTGTAGCACCTACACCTAATAGAGAATAACGGGTTGAGATGTGCTTCGTGGGCAAAATAATTGAAAAGTTATAATTTGAAGTGGTATCTGTAGAAAAAGTCATCTTTCAAAAACCTCGCACCTCTCAAAAAGATAGGATAATACTGCCAACCCTGCTGCTGTCTTCTTCAAATCTGAGCTATTACCACATGAGAACTTGTGCAAAGATTCAAATAAAGCATCTCCCCTAATGTCTGCTTTCAATAATCTTTGGTATTCGGTTACAAACCCTGCCTTCAGTTTTTCGGGAAAGTCAGGACGTAAAGCGGCATTAACTTCAATAAAACGATGAACTTCTTTGACTTTAACCATACCCATTATTAGTAAAAAATGAACCTCCTGAGTCAGATTATTTTTCGAGATTTTCTGTGTTACGTCTGTAATATTAAAGTTGATTTCCGGAGAAGCAGGTTGCATACCCAGGATAAATTTAGTTACGATATCTAGCTCATCAAAGGAGACATATGGCATCTCACGGGCAATTGCTTCTCGTTTTTGCAAGCTAATTGTATTCAATTCTTTTTGATGAGTAGATCGCTTTCTGATGAGTGCTTCAATTTGTCTTTCTAGCTTGGCTTCCTCCTTGGAGTCGTTGGCATGGAGCAAATCGTCTTCTAGTTTTTTTTGTAATTCTAAATTTTTCTCAATGTGTTGGTTCAAGTCTTGTTCACGTTGATGGTGCGACTCCACAATTTACACTCCTATAAACCGCGCCATAAATTGTTTTAAACCTTGTTTGAGATTTATTCCTGTACCTAGTTCTAATTCACCTTCATAGTCCAAAATAAAAGGAATAAGAGGCACCGCAACCTTTAATCTATGCTTAAAATCCATTTGAGGTGCATTAATCACTTCGGCGATCTCTTCCTGACTAACAGGTAGAGTAACGCCGCGTTGTTGTAATATAATTAAACTCTGCTGAATACTCGGTAAAATTTTCTGCATTTCTGCATCTGACACTTTGTTAGCTTCTATTGCATCTAACAAAGCAGAAATGGTAGTCAGTTGAGATTCATTCAACTGATATGTGATTGCAGAAATAATATTTTTTTCACCAGCCTCATAATGGGCTAGTAATCCTTGTCGCAGGTGGTTAATGTTTGCATAAATAGCTTTCTGCCCAGCAGATAATCGGTCTAATCTGTTGTTCACCTCTTCTAACTGGATAGCTACGCTCTGCATTTGTACAGTTGATTCACCAGTTATCTGCTGATACAGTCGATCGTATTCCTGCTGATAGCGATTCGCTGATTCCCTTAATTTCTCAATTTCTCGATTGTATTTAACCTGGCGACGTGGATCATCTTCATAGTGTAAGGCATCTTCGTACTTTTTGAGTAAAGCTAAAATTTGTTTAATATTGTCTTCCAAGTCTTTCAGTCGCCGGGTAAGGTGGGATGGTTCCATTGGAGCAGCCTTTTGCTTTTACAAAAAAGATTTGTAAATAATGTAGCACTTAACGCACGTGTTCGGATGTGCGAGCGCACCCATAAGCTCAGAAACCGTGTTTTTAAACCAGAATAAAGGACTAAAAGCAAGTCTTTTCGTAAAAAACCCGGTTTCCAGTCAGTCCTGTGCGGTTCACACGCGCACCTCCTGACCCAAATCCTTCCGCACTCTTTGCAGTATTTCCCGTTCAAGTCTGATTACTTTTGTTTGCAACTCCCACTTTTCCAAACGATAAAGAACTAAGTCTGTCTCCGTATCGCTAGCATCCAACATCGCATCAACTGTTTCTAAACTGTGGGTAGTTGCAAATAGCTGCACATCCAATCGCTGACACCACTGCACAATCCAAGTAAAGGAACTGCAAAGTGAATCAGTATGAATAGCTTTTTCTATCTCGTCAATTAGTAAAACTCCACATCGAACTTTGCTCAGCGTTAAAGCAATGAACAACAGACGACGCAGACCATCACCAACAGCACTTAACGGCAAAATTCCCAATTGTTTATGATCGATATAAAGACTGGGACGCTTGCCCCTAGGCGACAGAATTGCTAAATCAATAATTCCTGAATCTATCCCTTGCAGTAACTTAATCACTTCCGACTTAAAACGCTGAAAAGTTACTTCTGAGAGCAATTGAACTTGCAATTCTTCGATCCCATAAGAAAAAGGTGTGACTGTATCAACAGTCAGCACCGCATTTGAACAATGTGTTGATATCGCCTCTAACACGCTGGTTTTCCCTGAGTTATTCCCACCAACCAATAGGTTGATTTTACCCAAGTCCTGCAAGGTTAAATCTCGCAGGCCTCGGAACCGATGAATGGTTAAATTGTCAAGGTGTTTCATAATTATGACTTAAGCATTTTAACTGAGATGCTTCGCTTCTCTCAGCATGACACATAGGCTTTGCCTAAGTCCCGATCGCCTTATGACTTCGGCGTATAAGTCGATCGCACTTGCAACTCCTTCAACTGCTTCTCATCCACCCCAGCAGGCGCATTAGTCAGCAAACAACCAGCCTGCTGCGTCTTCGGAAACGCAATCACATCGCGAATAGATTCCTCACCCGCCAACAGCATCACCAACCGATCCAAACCGTAAGCAATGCCTCCGTGGGGCGGAGTTCCATACTCAAACGCATCCAACAAAAAGCCAAACTTATTGTAAGCTTCCTCAGTCGATAAGCCGATCGCCTCAAACACCTTTTCCTGAACTTCCCGCTGATAAATCCGCAGAGAACCGCCGCCCACTTCTGTACCGTTTAACACCAAATCGTAAGCTTGAGCTCTCGCAGTTTTCAAATCGTTAATATCGTCAGGATGCGGCGCAGTAAACGGGTGATGCAATGCTTCCAAACGCTTCTCGTCAGCGTTCCATTCAAACATCGGGAAATCTGTCACCCACAGCAGATTCATCTTGTCTTTGTCAATCAATCCCAATTCGTTACCGACAAACAAACGCAATCTATCCAAAGTCTTATTGACAGTTGTCGCGTCAGCCGCAGCGAATAACAACAAATGACCTGGTTGCGCGCCCGTGCGATCGAGCAATTCCTGTTTTTGCGCTTCCGTCAAATTATCCTTAATTGCGCCGATTGTATCAATTTCGCCGTTATCCCGCACCCGAATGTAAGCCAATCCCTTCGCACCGGCGTCGCTGGCTTCCTTAAACAAATCGCCTTTCGGGCCCGGTTTAATCCGCACGTTAGAAATCGCATCATTCCCGCCCGGAATCGGCAAAACTTTCACAATTCCGCCCGCAGCAACCGCCCCGGAAAATACCTTAAATCCCGAATCTTTCATCAAATCGGAAACATCGACTAATTCCATACCGAAGCGAGTATCCGGTTTGTCGCTACCGTAGCGATCCATTGCTTCAGCGTAAGTCAAGCGCGGAAAAGGACGAGGCAATTCTATACCTTTAACACTTTTGAAAATCTGGGAGACTAAACCTTCGTTTAATTCGATAATTTCTTCTAAAGACATGAAACTCATTTCCATGTCTAATTGGGTGAATTCCGGCTGTCTGTCGGCGCGCAAATCTTCATCGCGGAAACAGCGGGCAATTTGATAATATCGATCGAAACCGGAAACCATTAACAATTGTTTGAACAACTGCGGCGACTGCGGCAATGCGTACCAATCGCCCAAATTGACGCGGCTGGGAACTAAATAATCTCTCGCACCTTCGGGAGTCGCCCGAGTTAAAATCGGCGTTTCAATTTCCATGAAACCTTCGACATCTTCCAGGTGGCGGCGCATAGCTTTCACAACTTGGTGGCGAAGCTGCAAATTGCGACTCATACGATCGCGCCGCAAGTCCAAATAGCGATATTTCAGCCGCAAATCTTCCCGCACACTTTCATTTTCCGCCGTCGCCACCTGAAACGGTAACTGTTTGCGAACCGCATTTAACAACTCAATTTCGTCAGCATAAATTTCCACCTCACCCGTAGGCAATTTCGGGTTGAGGGAATCGGCGGGGCGGCTGGTGACTCGCCCGGTAATTTTAAGCACGTATTCGCTGCGTAAAGCCTCAGCCCCGTGATAGGAATCGGGGGTGCGTTCAGGATCGCTGACAATTTGCACGATACCCGATCGATCGCGCACATCCAGAAAAATCACCCCGCCATGATCGCGGCGGCGATCCACCCAGCCGTAAAGGGTGACAGTCTCTCCGATGTGTTCGCTTCGCAGTTCGCCGCAGTAGTAACTTCTCATAATTGGGGGTTGTGGACTAAAAATAAAGCTTTTTAATTATGCAGTATGCCTGAAACTTCTGCTGAATGCAAATGCACGCACGATCGGCATTAGCTTTGGAATTAATTCCAAAGCTAACTACCCTAACAACCCGCTGGGAGTTCCAAACCCCCGGCCGACCCTTCTAGGAATCTCCGCGATCGCTGTGAGACTTGTCAAAAAACGCCGTCAGCGCGTTCCATGCAGACTTAGCCGCATCCGTCAAGCGAGTGCCGATCGACTCAATTTGCTTCACAATAAGGTGCCAATTCTTTTCAGCTTCCGTCTGAATGTGGTCAACAGCTTGTTCGATGCGATCGCGTTCGATCAATTTATTTTGTTCCACCGCTTCTCGCGCTTGTCGCACTGCTTTCAAATAAGCTTCGCGACTGACTTCGCCGGCATCTTGGACTTGCGCTTGCGCCCGCGTTTTAATCGCATCTACCACCAGCCAATTTTTCTCAGTTTCTTGTTTAATCAGCCTGACTGCTTCTGTGAATCTCTCGTGGGCGAGATCCTTATTCTCTTCGATCGCCCCGGAGGCCTTATTGACAGCTTTTAAATAAGCTTCGCGGGTGAGTTCGCCCGCTGCTTGCACTTCGGCGGTGGCGCGTTTTTTAATTGCTTCAAACAGCGCTGCAGTTTCTGCGATCGCCTCATCAGTCGCGTCGGGCATCTCTTTTTTGACGAGTTCCGTCGTTTCGACAGTTGCCTCTAAAATTGGTTCCTCGGTTACTTTTGGATCTGTCATATCAATCTTCTCCTTTGGTAGCAAACATTTTCAAAAAATCTCACAGTCCCCGGATGCAGACTTTGTATGTCTAGCCCCAGATTAATTCGGGCAGACTCTGTTAATTTAGCACTTGTTTGCATTGTAGCTGCACAATCATAACTCATGTGGAGGATACCGCCTATTTTTCGGTACGGTTTAGCGCACCTCAGTCATCAGTCATCAGTCATCAGTCATCAGTCATTAGTTATTAGTCATTAGTCATCATTCATTAGTTATTAGTTTTTTCAATTATCAACGCTTTTTGACCAAAGTCCCAATTTCCAATTTCCACTAATCTATAAGATCGCTCACATCTAAGAATCTAATAATTTTCCGTAATTTTTTTATGATACCAGACCCTAATTTTCGAGTTCCGATCGCAATTAGTTTAGGTGCCGTTGCCAGCGCTTTGAGCCGGTATTATATCACCTTGTGGTTTGCCAATCGTTTCGGTACGGCTTTTCCCTACAGAATTTTTTTTATTAATACAGCAGATTCCACGTTTATGAAGGACACCCGCCTATCGATATCCGGCAGCAGGGACACGGCGCCGTGCCGTGTCCCTACTTCATAAACCTGGAATACGCTGTATGACTGGTTGCTGGGCTATGGGATTTTTATCGCCCTCGCTTTTGAACGAGGTTAATGGTAGCAACGGGCTTTTTGGGTGCTTATACTACTTTTTCAACTTACGGTTTAAAGACGAATGTCTTGTGGCGCGATCGATCTTACAGCATCGCTGCTGTTTACTGGGCAGGCAGTGCCATACTAGGAGTAATTGCAGTTCAGTTGGGCATCATTTTAGCGCGAATTGGCAAATAGATAAAATCGGTTTGTGCAAATAATACCTTTTTAAAAAAATAATTTTAAACAAGAATGCAACTGCAGGCAAACTCCCCACCCATACAGCATCAGTCAGTAGATTTTAGATCGGGATTGCGGACAATATCTAAGACATTTTTCGATCGCACACACCCTTAATCTAATAGAGGCAGAACTTTTAACGGGGTTGCTACCCTGTCAGGTTTAGGTGTGATGATGTGTACAGCATCGTGTTTTCCGGGCCAGGGGCTAAAGTCTGCAAGCTGTTTCCCTATCTTGTTTTCTGTTTACTCTTTCTCGGTTGAACTTACGTTTAATAAATAATGCTTATGGCGCTCGATATCGCTGTTCTCAAAAGAAAGGTTGATGATTGAAACAGCGTTTGGTGCGTTTATGCTCGTACATTAGTTTGTCAGCCTTTGCCAGCAATTTTTCTAATAAAACTTCATTGTTTAAATCCCCAAACTCCACACCAAGACTTATTGATATATAAGCTCGCTCGGACTGTTGATTAAAGCGGTCTATATTTTCTTGCAGCCGAGCATGGAAATTAATAGATGAATTACCCGAAAAGTTAGTAATAAATAAAGCAAATTCATCTCCTCCCAGTCGAGCCACAATATCCGCCTCGCGAAAGGTTTTCTTCAATATTTGAGCTGCATCAACGATTACTCTGTCTCCCATTTCGTGTCCTAAAGTGTCGTTAATGTTTTTCAAACCATCTAAGTCAGCGAACAAAATAAAATAGGATGTTTGCGTGCGCCGAGCAATTTTTAGTTGTTGCTCTGCTAGTAAAAAAAAGCCCCGTCGGTTATATAATCCAGTTAATTCATCGGTCACGGATAGCTGCCTTACTTCTGCTTCTGCCCTCAGACGTTCTTGGATTTCGTGTTCTAAACGTTGATTTTGTTCTAGCAGTTGTTGGCGTTGCTGTTGGATGAGTAATTGATTTTTTACTCGCATCAGCACTTCCTGCTCTTGAAAGGGTTTGGTAATATAGTCTACGCCACCCAGTTCAAAGGCTCGTACCTTGTTTTCCAGTCGTTCGAGCGCACTGATAAAAATAACCGGGATCTGAGCACTCGCTTCCGATGCTTTTAACTTTTGGCACACTTCGTACCCATTCATCTGGGGCATATTGATGTCAAGTAAAATCAGACTCGGGGGGTCGCGATGAACACCTTGGAGTGCCATTCTGCCGTTGAGAGCTTTACGCACAGTATAGCCCTGTGACTCTAGAATTTTGGCTAACAAGCGCAGATTGTCTGGGGTATCATCCACGATGAGAATATTCGTTTGGGCCGCAAGTTTCAATAGAGTTGTCATGGTGTTGTTCCTAAATCTGGGTGAGAGTTGCGATCGCTTCAAGCTGAAAGTTATCGACCAAATAAGTCATCGCCTCGATGAAATCTTGTTGATCCTTGGGAATTTGAGCGATAAGTTGATAAAGCTTATTATCACTAAGATCGAGTGCTGCTTCATGAACTTCTGCAATCCACTTGGTTGGCATGGTTTTCAAAGCAGGAGTAAATATCTTTGGTGGCGAAGCTGATGACTCTCGCGGAACTTGTTTGGCGTAACAGTAGCGGACACCCAAGTGATGAGCTATTTTGTCGAAAAGCGTGTCTTCAGTAAACGGCTTGGTAATGTAGTCATCGCAACCGACTTGCAAACTGGCGGTGCGATCGCCTTCAAAAGCATAGGCAGTTAGGGCAATGATGCGTGTCCTCGGTGTGTTGTCCTGTGGAATTTCCTCTCTCGCGTCTGCTGATGACGAATGACTAATGACTAATGACTGTTGCGATCGAATCTGTCTCGTCGCTTCATAACCATCCATGACAGGCATTTGAATGTCCATCAAAATCAGGTCAGGGTGCCATGCTTGCCAACGAGCGATCGCCTCTGCCCCATTCTCTACCGCACACACTTCAAACCCAACAGACTCCAGCAGTGTCACCAGCAGTTGCTGATTTTCTGAAATGTCTTCTACTACTAGAATTCGGTAGATACGTTGCCCTGGTTCCAGGCCGATAATCCGATTGCTAGTTTCAGTTTCCTCTAAATCAAGCGAGTTTGGTAGCTCCAAAACAACTTTGCAGGTAAAAGTCGATCCTCGATCCAGAGTGCTTCGCACGGTGATATCGCCTCCCATCAGACGCGCAAACTCACGACTGATAGACAGTCCTAAACCCGTTCCTCGATCGTGACGACTGCGATCGGTTTGTATGAAGGCTTCAAAAATTGATTCTAAATCTGAGGGAGAAATGCCCGATCCGGTATCCTCAACTTCGAGACACAGGGTAATAGTTGGTTTAATATCGGGTTGATTTGTGGCACCATCGTGTAGCGTACCGGATGGCCTATCATCTGATGCAAAAGCTTTTCCGTGCAGTGCAATCTTTCCTGTTGTTGTAAACTTGATCGCGTTCCCAAGCAGATTAATCAAGATTTGGCGAAGTTTTGCTCGATCGCCACAGACATAACAGGGGACAGTAGCATCCCACTCGCTGCTCAGATGTAACCCTTTCTCAAGCGCTTTGAGAGTGAACATCTCGTTAATAGAACCAAGCAGTCGATGCAGATTAAAACAGCTTGTAGTCAGTACCAATTGCCCTGCTTCAATCCTAGACATTTGCAAAACATCGTCGATCAATGTCAGCAGGTGTTCCCCACTACGGCTAATGATGCCTAAATGCTCTTGAAATTCTTCTGGGATATGGGGGCTGCGATTCATAAGCTGGGTAAATCCCAGAATGGCGTTGAGTGGCGTTCTGAGTTCGTGGCTCATGTTGGCAAGGAACTGGCTTTTGGCACGGTTGGCTATTGCTGCCCTTTCTGCGGCTTGTTCTAGGGCAGCTTGGGAAAATTCCAACACCGCCAGCATGAGGATATTTCTCATTTCGGCGGCAGCTTCTAACTCTGCCATCTGCCACGGATAAGACATTTCCCGCACTGTCTCTTTCCACAGTTCAAAGGATTTGCGGGGAGACAGGTGCATTTTTCCAATTTCGTCGATCGACACAGAGTCCTGTGGATTGCCTGCCCAGTTTACGGTTTGAATTTGTTCGGGTCGGAACCAAAGGATATGGTATGACTTTTGTTTGGCGTAGCATAGCAAGATTGAGATTGCTAAAACACCGCTAGCTCGATCTTTGAATTGCTTCGCTTGGGGATACAACTGAGACAGAGAAGCCGTTGCAAACACTCGTTCCTGGTTGTGTTGCAGCAACCACTGTACAAGCTCGTTAACATCTGCTTCAGATGGTGTTTGACCCACCAATGTCAGACGACCATCGAGCAGAATTGCTGCCCCTTGAGCGTGAACCAAATCTAGCAGTTGAGAGGTATCTTGGGTCAATACCTCTTCGATCGCATTAGACTCTTGCCGGAATGCTTGCTGAAGTTGATCCTGAATGTTTTTCCCCTGCGAGCGGTAAACGTTCAATTCGCGCTGTTGCTGATGCACCAGTTCGATCGAGGCAAATTGTCCTAAAAATTCACAGGTTTTGCGAGTTTCGTAATCTATCAATCGCGGGCTGTAATGGTGACAGGCAATTAATCCCCAGAGGCGCCGATCGTCAATTAACGAAATCGTCAGTGTCCCAGCAACTCCCATATTCTGCAAATATTCAATGTGGTAGGGAGATACTCCCCTTAACACACAGGCACTTAGATCCTGGGGTTTATCGGTTAGGGGATGGTTGGTGGGAATTAGGCGGGCCGGGGTGTAATTGATATTGGGAATTTGGCGCACCCAGTTGCGGTAAAACAATTTACGGGCGGGTACGGGAATATCGATCGCCGGGTAATGCAATCCCTGGTAGCTTTCCAGATAGCTTTCTTTCTCTTCGGCAATCACCACCCCATGATCGTCGGCTTCAAAGCGATAGACCATCACGCGATCGAACCCAGTCGTGGCTTTCACTTCTCTAGCAATGGTTTGAGCTAAGTCAGAAAGACCGTTCGTACTGCGAAGGTTGATGATAATTGTATGCAGACGATGATAGAAATCGATTGAATGATTATTTTCAATAGGCAATTCTGGTTCTAGCTCCAGAATTAACCCATCTGGTGTTTGATACAGTGTGCTCCTAAATCTTTGAGTTTTGCCGTGTTTTCCATGTGTTTTTAGATCTAAATAATTCTGAATGTTTAGTGTTTTTTTACTTAAATAGCTGACAATTTTTTCTACTTGAGCCTGGGAAAATAACCGTTGCAATGGCTGGCCTAGCAATTCTTCTGCCGCCATGCCAAAAAACTCTTCTACATTTTCACTTACCTGTAAAATGTTGAGGCAGGTTCCTTGCAGCAAGAAAACAATTCCGTGGGGCTGAATATGACCGGGAGCATACACAGATTCTTCGGTACACTCCTCTAACATTGTTAAATTGAAAGGAGTGATTTGGGAGGGGTTTGTAACGTTTTGACGCATTTTAGGTCAGTTATTCTCAATAAAAATTAAGGAGTCATTTTTTTCAAAAAGTACCAAAGATTCGCTTTTATTCCTGTGCGCTGTTCCTGATTTTCTAGTCACAATCAAACGTTTAACTGGCGAACAGCTTATGAGTCCAATGGAGGAATTTCAGTTAAAAAATTACCTTTAATTATATTAAGAATTTGCTCAAATTGATACTGGTTGGCGAGTTTTGTCACATGAGTACCGAAGTGAGCTAGGTCTGAGGAAAGTTGAGCTACCAGTTCAACGATCGCAAGATCATCCCCACATAAAGCAGCATCTTCCAACTCAACCACCCATTCTTTTGGTAATGTCGCCAGAAGCGTTGGATCGAGGCAATCTGGAACCCCAGAGGTAACAGCACAGAGGTAAGAAGGAAAACGATTTGTTCCCCGTTCCCCGTTCTCTGTTTCCTCTTCCTGATATATATATTCTAAACCCAGGTATTCGGCCATCTTGAGAAATAGGGTCTGTTCCCGGAAGGGCTTGCTGATGTAGTCGTTGCAGCCAGCAGACAAGGCGAGGGCGCGATCGCTCTGGGAAGCCTGGGCCGTAAGTGCAATAATGATACTTTTCTGTCCGTCTTCCATTGCCCGAATTTGCTTGGTAGCTTCGTATCCGTCTAAAACGGGCATCCGAATGTCCATCCAGGTTAAGTCGGGTTGCCATTGTTGCCAAATCTGCACCGCCTGCAGTCCGTTAGTAGCTTCTTTTACCTCTAATCCTAATTGTGTCAGTAATCTGACCATTAGCAAGCGATTTTCTGCTCGATCGTCAACCACCAAAATGCGACGGTGCGGTTGATTGGGAGCCAGCCCGATCGCGAGGCGATTATTCTCTTCGGGTGTAACATTAACTCCGCTGATGGGGCTGACGGGAAGTGTAAAGGTGAAGGAACTCCCCTGTCCCAGAGTGCTGCTGACAGAAATTTTTCCGCCCATGAGTTCCAACAATTTGCGGCTAATGGTCAGACCTAGGCCAGTACCGCCGGTCGATCGCTTCCCAGCTTGGGCTTGCACAAACGCATCGAAGATGGTATCGAGTTCGACCGCAGCAATCCCTACACCTGTGTCAGCGACTACAAACTGGAGAATCGGCCGAGTTGCGGTTAATGCCTCTGTACCGTCCGCCTCAATGCTGACTTGCAAAATAATGCTTCCCCTCTCGGTAAATTTGATGGCATTACTCAGCAGATTGAGCAACACCTGGCGCAGTTTTTGAGCATCGACAAGCATAAATTGGGGAACTTCTGGCGCAATCTCGAAATAAAGGTCAAGTCCTTTAGAACTTGCTCGTTCCGCCAACATATTTCGGAGGGAATGCAGCAGCGAAATTAAGTCAAATCCGCTTTCTTCAACTGTGAAGTGTCCCGATTCAATTTTCGAGAGATCCAGCACATCGTTAATCAAACTCAAGAGGTGTTCCCCACTCCGCCGAATTGTTTGCAGGTCTTCTTTTTGCTTGGGAGTTAGGGAGGGGTCATGGGTCATCACCTGAGCAAATCCCAGAATCACGTTGAGGGGAGTGCGTAATTCGTGGCTCATATTGGCGAGAAAGGTACTTTTTGCCAAGTTCGCTGCTTCTGCAGCTTCCATTGCGTGCTGCAGTGCCAGTTCTTTTTGTTTGCGATCGCTGATGTCTTTGTGGGTTCCAATCATCCGTAAAGGCTTACCGCGTTCATCGCAAGTAACGACTTTCCCGTAGTTGGCGATCCACTTCCACTCACCTGACTTGCAACGCAGGCGATAGTCAAAGGCATACTTAACTGAGCTATCTTGCAAGTGACTGTTGAGAGACTCCAAAACCCAGAATTTATCATCAGGATGAACGATCCGTTCCCAGAGGTTCCAATCCATCACCAATTCACCCGGCTTGTAACCCAGCATCTCCTGGTAGTAGGAATTAATGTAAACTTCTCCAGTTTCAATTTTCCAATCCCACAGTCCATCTCCAGAGGCTTCTAGTGCCAGCATCAAGCGTTCCTCACTCCGTTGTAAAGCGGTTTCCGCTTGATGCTGTCGCGTCACATCGATCGCCACACCACCTACTAGCATTTGCCCAGATAAGTCGGGGATGAGAAATTTGTAAACCAGAAACTCGCCCAGGGTTCTATCTCGACGGGACGCAATCTCGATCGTTTCCATTACCTCGTAGGTTTGAGCAACCTTTTGGATATTGTCTAGAAATTGTTGGGCGATGGCGGCGGGGTAAATTTCAAAAATGGATTTTCCAATCACATCGTCAGTGGGTAACTCGAAGGTATTGAGATAAGTCTGGCTGGCATAGAGCATTACACCATTTTCATCGGTAATCCAGGCAGGGGCAGGGCTGTGATTCATGAAGGCTTGGAAGCGAGTTTCACTCTTTCGGAGTGCCTGTTCTGCTTGTTGGCGTTCCGCTTCGTTGCGTTTGCGATCGCTAATATCCCGGCAGATACAGAAGTTCATCATCTCATCTTGTAATTCCACCCGGTTCCAGCTAATTTCCACGTCATATACAGAACCATCCTTGCGGCGATGTCTCGTTTCAAACAGCGGAATAACCTCCTCTCTCTGCAGCATAATTTGTAGTTCTTCCCTCGTCCATTCAGCATCCCAATCAAACACGCTCAGATTCAGGGTTTCTTCTGGGGTGTAGCCCAGCATTTGAGCAAAACTGGAACTAGCTTCGACAACTTTTCCGACCCAATCCATGACCACAACACCGTCGAGGGAAGTGTTGAAGAAGGCTTTACTCCGCAGGAGTTCCTGTTCTAGTGCAAGTTCGGCTTTTTTGCGATCGCTAATATCTTTCATGAAGCAGTAATGCCCCAAAACTTGATGCTGTTCGTCGTAAGTTGAAATCATCACCACTTGTTTGTAAAAAACCGAACCGTCTTTACGAATCCCTTTCGTTTCAACTTCAACTCTGCCCTCTTTCACCATCTGCAAATAGAGGGCAATCAGTTTTTTCAACTCGTCGGGATGTACGGTATTTTGCCATGACATCCCGATCATTTCTTCTGGCTGATAGCCTGTCATGTCAGCATAAGCTTTATTCACATAGAGGTAACGCCCTTGTACATCTAGTTTGGAAATGCCGGACACTGCATTTTTCATCACCTCACTCATTTCTCTAAGCTCTGCTTCAGCGTATTTGCGATCGGTGATATCTTCTGAAAAACAAAGCAGGTACTGGGGCTGATGCTGTTCGTCGTAAATGGGAATCTTCACCGTATGCAGCCAACGTTTTCCCAGACAATGACTGTCAATGACTTCTTCGAGAATATCCTCAGTCTTACCTTTCTCAAAGGCTTCTCTATCCTTTTGGTCAAAAAAGATAGCCTGTTCTGTTGGAAAAAAATCATAGCCACTTTTGCCGATCGCTGCTTCGGCTGAAATGCCAAATAACTGTTCGCTGGTTTTATTCCAAAACTGAAATACGCCAAATCGTTGAGGCTTTGCGTCTTTAACAAAAACCGCCACCGGTAAATTATCCAGCAGTGCTTGTAAGAAGTTGCGAGTTTTTTGGATTTCCTGCTCTACTTTTTTACCTTTACTAACATCAATAAACGTAACTACAACTTGTTCTATTTGACCGTTTCGATCGAACTCCGGGTAGGCATTAACTAATACCCAAACACAACTATCAATTTCTTTTTTAATTCCTAAAACATAATTTGTGAGGGAACTTCCACTGGATAAAACCTGATTTACCGGATATTCCTCTAGGGGCATAATGCTGCCATCTTCCCGCACAAAATGCCAGGCCAGAGATATCGCAGTTTTTCCCAGCATTTGATCCGTTGAAAGCCCTAGCAATTCACCGGCAGTTTCATTGCATAATTGGATGCTGGTATCTGTCGCATGAATCACAAAACCCGCATTTAAGTGATCGATCAATTGCCGATATCTGGCTTCGCTGACCTGTAAAGCAAATTCAGCTTGCTTGCGCTCGGTAATGTCGGTGTGAGATCCAGCCATCCGAATTACCTTACCTGCATCATCCCAAAGTGCCTGACCGCGATCCAAAATCCATTTGTAGGAACCATCTTTGCAGCGAACGCGATGTTCTGTGAGATAGAAAGGAGTTTTCTTGGCAAAATGGTCTTGAACGGCTTGCATCACCCATCCCAAATCATCGGGATGTACCAGATTAGTCCATTCGTCTAGAATGTTTTGGATTTCGCGGTCTTCATAGCCCAGCATTTGCTTCCAGCGACTAGAAAAGAAGACCTCATTGGTTTGAACATTCCAATCCCAAATGCCGTCATTATTCCCGCGTACAGAAAGTTCCCAGCGTTCTTCACTTTCACGTAGCGCGGCTTCTGCTTGTTTGCGATCGGCAATATTCCGGGCAATCTTTGAAGCTCCAATTATATTCCCTGCTTGGTCTTTAATGGGGGAGACACTCATCGAGACATCGATTAATGTTCCATCTTTCCTCAGCCTCTTTGTATCGTAGTGTTCGATCCGTTCTCCTCGCTGGATTTTGGTGAGAACTTCGTTTTCCTCATCTCGATACTCTGCGGGAATCAGTTTTCTCCCTGATTGCCCTACTATTTCGACGGCTGTATAGCCAAAAATTGTTTCTGCTCCTACATTCCAACTTGTCACTACACCATCTAAATCTTTACTGAGAATGGCATCTTCCGAAGATTCAACGATCGCAGCTAGTCGGGCGATCGCAATTTCTGCCTGTTGTCGCCGGTGAATTTCCCATTTCAACTGGCGATTGGCTTTTTTGAATTTATCGACTTTGCAATAACTAACTTGTGCCAGATACATGACCCACACAAGCAGCACAACTAAAACTAAGCCACCAATGAATACAACTCTCGGCCAATAAAACTTGACATTTTCAACTAATTCTAAACTTGGATAAACATCTATTCTCCAGTCTACACCATAGGCTTTCACTACAACTGTTTTCTGAGCAAAATCTGGAGACAAAGACTCTTGACCGTAGAGCAAATTTGTGCCACCATAGATAGCCACATTGTATCCGGGCGATACTTTTAAAATACTTTCAAATAGAGTTTGAAAATTAAAAAATCCGACGATCGACCCATCAAAACGTTCACCTACAAACAAAGGAAAACTTGCTATAAATCCTTGCTCCCCTTGAACAAGTAAAATATTGCGACTTAAGATAGGTTGACGCAAATCACGAGCTACTTGCAAAGTAATTTTGCGACGCAGTTCCCCATTCAAATCTAGGTTTTGCGCTGCCTCATTCCCTGCCGCTGGCGCAACCCATCGCACTTTAAATGATGGATCGACTAATTGGATCGCCTGATAACCGTAGAAATCCTTTACATAAGCCTCTGCATCGGCTTCCCAAACAGCCTTTGGTGTACCGCCATTGGCTTGCCAGCGATTCGCCATTTGCCTAAGCGTCAACACCCGAATGGATAATCCTTCGGTGAGTTGTGACTGAATCGCATTGGCTTCCTGCTGAATTAACTGTTCGATGTGAATTTGTCCGTTGATGGTTAGCTGTTGCCACGTAAATAAAACAGCAAGAGAGGCCACCACACCAAGCAAAAGAGGCAGCAATCGCTTAAGTCGTGTTTGGCGTAAACTTATAATTACTTTGCGTCGAGGCATCACCATAAATTAAGCGATAAATGAATACGGCTGTCTTCCCTTTCTTGGGGGATAGTTGGGTAATTTAATGATGCCATAAAAAAGTTTATATCGTGAATACCAGTTAGCCATAAGACAATATCTAAACTTTATTTCCCCTACATTGAGCTATTATATTCCACGGCAAGAATGTTATTCTTTAAGCCCTAGCCCTCTAACTAGATTTAGAGAGAGCGAGCGGCCACATCTGTTCTGATTGTAAATATGTATTGTTTGCCAACCTTGGCGACAAAACCAGCAGATTTGATGCTTGCGAACGCGACTGAGAATTTGATTCGAGCAGCAGGGGGAGTGTGTCCTAAAGACCTATTTTTTAACTAAAGGGTATTTGATTCTTGTTGCAAAGTGCTGTAAGCTCGGTTGAAGCAACCATAACAATACCCTAGAAAAAAAAAATAAAGATTTGGTAAAGAATATAAAACGGTTAAGGAAAAGATACAAGTTTAAACATTCCGTAATAAAATTAAATGCGCCGAGAGTTTTTATCCCACAATACGCACCTTGTAAGGTCCGATCTGGTTTGTTATAATTGTATACTATTCAGATGCAGCTTGCGATCCCCGTTCCTAGATAAAATGGTTTTCCTGTTCCCTGTTCCCTGTTCCTTAATTGGATATGAGGCTCTAAATCCCAGCCTAACACATTGGCACTTTGAACGAGAACCATAGCTGGAGCGAGGGGATTCACTATCACTGCTGGCAGGTGATACGGAAACTTTTAATTAATTGTTGACTGTAGCAAGGTAATAAGTTGTCAAAACAATTCTTGCCCAAAAGTTCTTTGTGTGTATAACCCGTGACGCAGAAGAAAACAGGATTTACGTAGTTAACATTTCGCAGTCGATCGAGTCGGACGCCGATCGACTGCACGTTATCCAATAGCGATCGCCAGCTTCGTTATTGATGATAGCCGATCGCGCGGGCAAAGCAATTAGGTTATCGGCTTGGCGATTTTGGCTGTGCCAGCTTTTTTGGGGCTGATATAAGCAATCCTTGCAGGAGTCGTAAATTTTTTACTCCACCCCAACCCTCCCCGAACCCGCTGGGAGTAAGAAATTGACAAATGATTTAGGATTGGTATAGTGCTGTTGCTACTTCAGCGCATTTATCTTAATCCGCGCGATTTTAAAGCAGAAGCTTTAGAAATCAAATGTCAGTTTGCCAGAGTTTTTAACTAATGACTGCGGACTGCGGACTGCGGACTGCGGACTGCAGATTAATGACTAATAACTAGAATTAAACAAAACATAGGAGGTTGAGTGGTGATAGTTAAAACAGCAACAAAGTGCCTTATTACCTTAGAAGGCGTTAGCAAAGCTTACCAGCAGCCCAACGGTCAAAAAATATCTATTTTAGAGCCAATTAATTTAGATTTGCGATCGGGCGAAATAGTAGCTTTGCTCGGCCCTTCCGGTTCGGGAAAATCAACATTAATGCGAATGATTGCCGGACTTATCCCGCCCACCGCAGGTCAAGTTCTCTACCACAATCGTCCTTTAGTCGGCTTAAATCCTGGGGTGGCAATTGTATTTCAAAACTTTGCCCTTTATCCCTGGCTGACGGTACTAGAAAATGTAGAATTAGGCTTAAAAGCTAAAGGAGAATTCCCCGAACCGCGCCGACAAAAAGCCTTGCGGATGATTGATATTATCGGTTTAGACGGATTTGAAAATGCTTATCCGAAAGAACTTTCCGGCGGAATGCGGCAGCGGGTGGGATTTGCTAGAGCTTTGGCGGTGGAACCCGAATTGCTTTGCATGGATGAACCGTTTTCAGCTTTAGACGTGCTGACAGCAGAAAACTTGCGGTTTGAGTTATTAGATTTGTGGCTGGAAAAGAAGATTCCTACTAAAGCGGTGTTAATCGTAACTCACGGGATTGAGGAAGCGGTAATTTTAGCCGATCGCATTGTAGTCTTGGGCCGCAATCCGGGGCGAATTCGCGCGGAATTGACAGTGACTTTGTCGCACTACCGCGATCGCAAAACAGCAGAATTCCAAGCTATCGTAGACCAAGTTTACAAAATTCTCACCAATCCCGACTTGAGCGACGAAACAGTGACTGCACCTGCTGAAAGCGCGGCTGCTGTGTCTCCACCTCAACCCCCTCAAAGCGCTAATTACCAATCTCTGCCGCAGGTCCGACCCGGTGCGATCGCAGGTTTGTTGGAACTCTTGGAAGACCGCAAAGAGCAGGATCTCTACCGCCTGGGTCAAGAATTAATGTTAGAGGTTGACGACATTTTGCCGATCGTAGAAGCAGCCAAATTAATGGATTTTCTGGTAATCCAAGAAGGCGACCTCCTTTTAACACCAGTTGGCATTGAGTTTATTGCCGGCGGAATAGACCAGCGCAAACAAATTGTTCGCACCCAAATTCTCAGCAATATTCGCCTCGTACAGCAAATTTCTCGAATGCTTCAGGCCAAGCGCAATCACCGCATTTCTGAAGAGTTGATTTTGGATATTCTCGAAGCCCACTTTAGTCCCAAAGAAGCAATGCGACAATTGCAAACTGCTATTGACTGGGGTCGCTATGCAGAGTTATACAGTTACGATGAGCCAGGGGGCGAAATCTTCTTAGAATCAGAAGATAAACCTGAGTAGTTATTTGCTATTGGTTATTTGTTATTGGTTAGTTGTGAGTTGTGAGTTGTTGGTATCTTAGTCTTGTTTGCTGGTATCTTAGTCTTAGTCTTAGTCTTGTTCCCAGGCTCTCTCTGCCTGGGAATACATACCCGGAGGCTGTGCCTCCAATAACCAATAACAATAACCAATAACCAATAACCAATAACAATAACCAATAACAATAACCAATGCCCGATGCCCGATGCTTCGACTTTGCTCAGCACAAGTGCCCGATGCTTCGACTTTGCTCAGCACAAGTGCCCGATGCTTCGACTTTGCTCAGCACAAGTGCCCGATGCCCGATGCCCGATGCCCGATGCCCAATAACTAATTATTATGACAAGACCTCTAACACCCGCCAATAAAACTTTAGAAAGGTCAGCTTGGACTTGGCAAGACGGTTTGCTGATTCTAGCAATCTTCTGTCTAATTTTGGTGATTGTCCAAACAGCTTCTCAATTCAGCAGTGACTACAACCCAAATTTTCAAATTGAGACCACGCTGAATGTTTTGCCTGAATATACAGCCCAGACTCTTTTACGCATGGCAGCAGCCTATTTTTTATCGCTGCTGTTTACCCTAGTTTATGCCTATTGTGCTTACCGCTTCCCCCTGGCAGCCAAAATTTTAATTCCCTTGTTAGACATTTTGCAGTCGATTCCGGTTTTATCTTTTTTGCCGGGAGTTGTTTTAGCGCTAGTTACTTTATTTCCCGGTCAAAGAATCGGCGTAGAACTCGCATCAATTATCTTAATATTTACTGGGATGACTTGGAATATGACTTTTAGTTTCTATCAGTCGCTTTCCGCGATTCCGCGAGAACTTAAGGAAGCTGCTCGAGTTTATCGGCTCAATGCTTGGCAGCGTTTCTGGACGTTAGAATTGCCTGCTGGTGCGATCGGGCTGGTGTGGAACAGCGTCATGTCAGTGGCGGGCGGCTGGTTCTTTTTGATTGCGATCGAATCTTTTACCTTGGGTGACAAAAGCTTTAATTTGCCCGGACTCGGTTCCTATTTGGCCAAGGCAGCTAATCAAGGTAATTTTGGGGCCATCGGCTGGGGTTTAGCAGTATTAATTAGTGTAATTATAGCCCTAGATTTTTTAATTTGGCAGCCTTTAATTGCTTGGGTAGAGAAGTTTAAATATCAATCGGTGGAAGCTACCAATGTACCGCAATCAAAGGTGTTGGATTTTTTAAGGCGATCGGCAACGCTGCGAGTTTTGAAGTCGCGTATTTCGCCAATCAGGGGCAGTTTAGATCGCGGTTTAGCAAGAGCTTTTGCACCTGCTAATTTACCAACAAATCCCAGACAAAAAAGCCGCATCGGAAATTGGATCAATTGGATATTTGTCAGCGGTTTTGCCGTCATTGTGCTTTGGGGAACTTGGGAAGCGGTGCTGCTGCTGCGGTTGCTGAATTTGTCTGACTGGCAAAAAGTCATGACTGGTGCATTTTTCACGGCTTTGCGAGTCATTTGCGCGCTATTTTTATCGCTGTTGTGGACAGTGCCGGTCGGAGTGGCGATCGGTCGAAATCCGCGTTTAGCTCAAATTTTGCAGCCATTAGTACAAATAGCAGCTTCTGTACCGGCAACCGCTTTATTTCCCGTATTGCTACTAGCTTTAATTCAAGCTGGAGGCGGCTTGCAAATTGGTTCTGTGGCGCTGATGATGTTGGGTACAATGTGGTATTTACTGTTTAATGTTATTGCTGGCGCTCAAGCCATACCTTCGGAGTTGTTTGAAGCTGCGCAAGTTTACAAACTATCCCTGATTCAGCGCTGGAAAAGTTTGATTTTGCCGGGAATTTTTCCCTACTTAATCACAGGAATTATTACGGCAGTTGGCGGAGCGTGGAATGCCAGTATTGTCAGCGAATACGTGCAGTTTAAAGGTCAAATTGTTACTACAGAGGGTTTGGGAGAAACTATTTCTCAGGCGACGGCTTCTGGGAATTTTCCCTTACTTTTGGCTGCAACTTCTGTGATGTCGTTGTTGGTTGTATTGACTAACCGTTTGGTGTGGCGACCGCTTTACCGTTTGGCACAAGAAAAATATCAATTGTTGGTTTAATTTTGGTAGTAAAATAGGAGTTAAATATAGCAGTCAAAGCTGATAAAGAGCCTCTGTAAATTATTGGATACGGCGACTTAATTAAAATCGGCGACACTTGTGTGCGGCAAAAAGCCCGAAACTTAATTTTAGAGGGTGGGGAGCATCTCAGTTTTGCAGCCAAGCTAGAAATTGGAGTTTTGAGGCGAGGCAGGAGACAGGAGGCAGGAGGAAGAAGGAAAGAGGAAGAAGGAAAGAGGAAGAAGGAAGGAGCCAAAAGAAGTATTTTTACAAATATGAGATGCTCCCTAGAGGGTGCAGGTTGATTTTAGCCGATCGCAGCACCCAAAACAGTCCGATCGCCCAAAATTAGACCGCCAAAATATATTGACAATATGGTTTTTTTGTGTATCATATTAAAAACCAGTAAAATATCTATTTAGATGCCAAACTAATGAACTCAGCACTAACTAATAAAAACCTAAAACTCGCAGCATTTACAGCCATATTTGCGATATTATTCCCCGCTGCTTTACCTACAGTTGCCTCAGCCCAGACAGCACTGGAAGAAATTCGGCAAACCGGCATTCTCAAAGTTGGCATCAGAAAAGATGCCCCTCCCTTCGGCTACTTAGAAGGTGAAAAATGGCAAGGAGTTTGCATGGAAGGCTTAGAACTTTTCCGAGCTGACTTAGAAAAAAAATTAAATCGCTCCATCCGCTTAGAAAAACTAGAAACAGACCTCAACGAATCAGCGGAAAAAGGGCGCTTCCGCAGCGTAACCAGCAAGCGCGCTCACCTAGAATGCGGACCTAATACAATCCTAAAAAATCCCCCCAGCGGGATTGCGTATTCAGTGCCTTTTTTATACAGCGGCACTTATCTGTTAGTCAAGCCAGAAAACAGACTGAGAGTCAACCCTTCGGGATTCCTGCAAGACGTGACCATTGGCGTGCTGAGCGGTTCTGTTACCCAACAATTCATTGCAGGCCGATATCAACTAGCCAACCAGCGAATTTATGAAGGTATCGCGGGCCGACAGTCGGGTGTAAAAGATGCGGCCTCGGGAACAATCGATGCCTTCGCCAGCGACGGAATGCTGTTAGTCGGAGAAGCGCTGAGACAGGGTTTAACTCAAAGCCAATATTCTCTGATACCGGAGCAGCCTTTAACCTGCATTTCTTACGGCATGATCTTGCCAGCAAGCGATACACAATGGCAAGAAACAGTCAATAATTTTATTCGCAATCAAAGTTCGACGAACCTGTTGGAAAAAGTGTTCGGGCGCAATTCTCCTTTCCTACCGATGAGTGTCGCCGATCAAGATAAATGTATTTGAACCCAAATCGGGCAACGTGCTCGGCGCGCACCAGAAGAATAGGGATAATATGCGGATATTGTCAGGGCAAGTCCGATCGCTGCAACCAGTGGCGTCAATAGGCTCTAAACTGGATTCAGGAAGGCGCGCAGCACAGGTTTAGGAGGGTCATCAGTGACAGAAAAAAGTTATCAATCGTCTTCTCTACCCACCTACGCGCGAAAAGAACTGCGGGAATTAGTTCGATCGCAGTTAAGGGCTCTGTTGGAAGAAGGAGACTTTAAAGGAGCAAAAGCGATTTTGCACCCGGTGCAGGAAGCAGACATAGCTGAAGCTATCGAAGGCCTGCCAGAAACCATGCAAGTAATAGCTTTCCGCTTGCTTTCCAAAGACGAAGCAATCGCAGTTTACGAATATCTCGACTCCAGCGTTCAGCAGTCCCTCTGCGAAAAATTCAAACGCCAAGAAGTCATTGACATTGTAGACAAAATGTCCCCGGACGATCGAGCTAAACTGTTTGACGAACTGCCGGCAATATTAGTCCGTCGCCTGTTGGGTGAATTGAGTCCGACGGAACGAGAAGCAACGGCTCAACTTTTGGGTTACGAAGCCAGTACCGCCGGCCGGATCATGACCCCGGAATACATTTCTCTGAAAGAAAGCTTTACCGTCGCTCAAGCTTTAGACCGAATTCGCTCTTTGGCTAAAACTACCGAAACAATTTATTCTCTTTACGTCACTGACGCCGGACGCAGCTTGACCGGTATTTTATCTCTGCGGGATTTAGTAACTTCCCCCCTCGACAAAACTGTCGGGGAAATTATGACCCGCGACGTAGTTTCGGTTCAAACAGGAACGGATCAAGAAGAAGTCGCTAGGCTGATCCAGCGTTACGATTTTTTAGCAGTGCCCGTTGTAGACCGCGAACAGCGTCTCGTCGGCATCATTACAGTTGACGACGCGATCGACATTTTAGAACAAGAAGCAGCCAAAGATATTTATACGTTGGGCGGCGTCCAGTCCGGCGGCGACAATTATTTTCAGACCGATTTAATCACTGTTGCCCGGAAAAGGGTCGTGTGGCTGTTTGTTCTGCTTTTAACTAATACTGTCACCGGCGCAATTATTAGAGCTCAAGAAGATGTTTTGAACCAAGTAGTCGCCCTAGCAGCTTTTATTCCCCTGCTGACTGGCACTGGAGGCAATGTCGGAGCTCAGTCCTCAACTGTTGTAATTCGCGGTTTGAACACTGACGAAATTACAGCAATGGGCCCGTTTCAAGTAATTGTTCGCGAGGGGATGGCGGGAGCGCTGCTAGGAGCTATATTGGGGACTGTAGCGACGGGCTGGGCTTATACTCTGCAAGGGAGTTTAGCAGTGGCACTCGCGGTGGGCGCGAGTTTGTTTGCGATCGCAATTTTAGCTTCTATTGCCGGTTCAGCTCTGCCGTTTCTATTTCGTTCTTTGGGTTTAGACCCCGCTTTAATGTCGGCTCCGTTTATTACCACCGCAGTTGATGTCCTCGGGGTTTTGATTTATTTCACTTTGGCTCGACTAATTTTGCAGATTTAATATATTTAATTAGATGATTTTTCCTAAAAAACTTAATTTGTTTTTCACCAATGCTGAAATCTGAACCGAGAGCGATCGCACTTTATTTTTATCCACATACTTGTACCTGTTTCAATAAATAATGCAACTACAGGCCCGTGATCCAAACTCCGAGCTTCATCAGTCATTCCACATCTAAAATCTAAAATCTAAAATCTAAAATCTAAAATGGTATTAGCCTATGTCATCATCCAATTCACCAACCAAAATCAAAAATCCCAAGTCTAGCAATTTGTTAGAAACTGCTGAATTGGTTTTTATTGCTGCTTCTGCTGTGGGATTGGCTGCTACTTTGGTTTGGGAGCAGAGCATTTATGCCCAAGTGCCTGTAGTGATTTCGCTGGTGTTGAATTTTGTCAACCGCCAGAAGCTGCACGGGCAAGTTAAAGCAAGTACGGCGGCAGCGTTCGATCGCGTAAATCAACAAGCAGCTACTACCGATCGCGCGATCGAGCAATTGCAACTTGCTGTAAATGCTTTAGACGAAGCTCTTGCTCAAACATCTCGCGAAAATCTCAATGTTGCGCCTGGAGAAAACGTACACTCTCTAATTTCAGCAATTGAGAACCTGCGCCAGCGACTAATAATTTTAGAAAAAACTATTAAAATGATTCAAAGCGAGATCGAACTCACCAGCCGCCAATTCAAACAGCGACCTGAGTTGCAACAAGTCGAAACTTTGACAACAATAATTCTGGACTTGCAGCAGTTTATCAACGAACTGCCACAGTGGGGCAATTTGCAGCAGCGGCAGCTAACAGAACTTCAGCAAAAAGTAGACAGTGCTTTGGCGGAGCTATCAAAAGAAATTGCCGCTATTCCTAACCGGGTGCAGGAGGCTGTAGCTAGTCGCGGCGGGGAAATTAACCCACAGTTTGGTTCTGGTTTGAATGCCGATCGAAAGAATGCTTACCGACCTAAAACCCAGAATGAAAAAATTCGCCATAAATATCCCAGAGCTTATGTCAAGTGGAGTCAGGATGAAGACGAAAATTTGAAGAAAGAATATGCTAGCGGTCAACAAATTGGCGAATTAGTTCAGAGATTTCAGCGACAGCCAGGTGCCATTCGTTCGCGATTACAAAAATTAGGATTAATCGAATAAGGGGAATGGTATAGACAAAAATGAGTAATATCAAATCCGGTAGCATCGGAATTATTAGCGTGCGAGCGTCCCCGCTCGCGAGCGGGGACGCTCGCACTGACATTATCCAAATATATTATTCCGATGTAACCGGAAACGATATAAATCTAAAATCTAAAATCTCAAATCTAAAATCGGCAATAACAAAACGATCGCCCTTTTTTTTCAAAAGGGCGATCGCTTTGTTTCTGTATTCAGTACCGGCTGCCAACAGCGGGCCACTAACATTACATCTCAAGGCTTTTTAGCCTTGGTCTACCTCATTCTAGAAATCTTGCGGTAACAAAGAACTTAAACGCTCCAACAAAGGATCGGAATCCCGACGAGGAGTAACCTCAGCATCAGAAACTACACAATCGTCAGCCACAGACTCAGACTCCATCGGGTTAGGCTCTACTACTTTTGAAACTTGGGCAAAAGAAACTTGAGCAAAGTTACTGTTAACACTCCCCTGCAACTGATCCAACTTGGCGCTGAGTTGACTCAGGTGATGTTCCAGTCCCTCCAAACGGTTTAATTCCTCAGCAGAAACATTGCGCTCGAACTCAGCAAATTTGACCGCAAGTTCAGCAATACGCTGTTCCAACCCCTGAAAGCTATCTGTAGAGCTAGCAGACTCAGATACAGACAAAAACTGCCACAAAGCTTGCTTGCAGAGATTGCTGAAAGTCTGATACTTCGTGAAAGCCAACTCTTTTTCAATAGCGGCCAGCAAAGTTTGATCGGCAGCATCTTCCGTAAACGCCACCGAGAAATTAGCCTTATTTTTTGCCCACAGTGCCATAGGGTTCAAGCCTTAATGCGTTACTTAATCGTGGCTAGCTGAGCCTCAGCATAAATAAACTGTCCCAAAGCATTAGCTTTCCGAGAAGGCTGAGCCAAGTGAGCCTTAAGATTGGCGTCTTTAAGCAAGGGTTGCAGCACCTCCCAGAAAAACTCGCCGCCGCCGCCAGTCAGAACCACATCCGTCACCCGTTCCGGCAGCCACTGCACCAAACGTTCGGAGAGTTCGTTAGCGAAAGCCTCCCGCAAATCCTTAATAATCGGATCTAAATTAGTCGGCTTAGTCGCTCCTCTGGGACGGTAGAAACGCTGGCCTTCCGGTTTGTTCACCGCTTCCAGTAAAGACAGAGATTGAGGGTCTGCTCCCGGAATCTTTGAGGCAACTTGTTCGTAGAACTTGTTCATTGCGAAGGAATCGCTCTTAGAAGCTGCCCGGGCGAACCGGAAACGATCGACCATTAACAAATCAGTAGTTTGGTGTCCGATATCGACAACAGCCACCGACAGTTCGGGCAACTCCGGGGTAAACTCCTTATTGTCTTGAGCCTCGCACCAAATTAAGCTGCCGAATCCTTCCGGCATCACCCAAACGTGGCGGATGTCAATTTCCAAACGCTCGCCGCGGTACACCATAACGTGGGGAGAGCGCAGTTGGCTGATAATCTCTTCCTTTTCCTTCTCAAACTGATCCTGCGAATAAAATGGCAAACCCAGCACTACTGCCAATTCGCCCTTCATCTGGAAATATCCAGCACAGGAAAAAACCTTAACCAAAGCATCTACTACTTTCGACTGGTCTGCGCCGCCGAGATTAGCGCCAAAGTCCGCAGCCAGTTGGCCTATAGCGTACCCTTTGCCTTGGTATTCCAGCCACATATCCAACAGAGGGTCTGTTGCTTTGGACTCAAAGCTGCCGCCCCGCACCTTTTCCACGGGCATAGCAGCCACGTTGGCAGGGATGAAAACCACACTGCTCGGGTTGCGACTCACGCAAGCTTTAGTTGCCGTCCGACCCAAATCAGCACTAATAATCGATTTGTGAGAAGCGACTTTAGTCTGCTGCGTCAGCATAGCCGAATTAGGAACAAGCTGTCTAGTTGTCATTGAAATGTGTTACCTCACAGAGCCTCACCATTATCATGCCTTATCCCTTGACACTGCCGCCTTTAAAGACAGTGGGTTTTGCGGCGATTCTTCTAACTTTACCTAGATCGGTATAGAAATCAGCACCAAATATTATATTCGGGACGATCGCCCTTAATGGATTTTAGATTTTAGATTTTAGATTTTAGATTTTAGAGGCGACAACAGGGGCCGCGGTCCGGGGGCTTGTACCCTGGATGGTTTCGGTTGAGGAGTATTCTCGATCGATCGTGGCAATACGGCCTGTTGCCTGAGAGTGCATTGTTAAGTTAAATTTAGTTAAGATTCTGAGTGTAAACTTTTGTCGCACTCCTCCGACACCGCGATCTTACCCGATCTGTCCCCAATTCAAGGCATCCGCATTTATGAAAATTTCTTGGCGAACTATACTACTTTGGACTTTACCCGCCTTAGTCATCGGCTTTTTCTTGTGGCAGGGAGCCTTTGCCCCATCCCCGGGAGAAATGACAAAGAACACCGCCAGCACCCGCCTGAGCTACGGTCGATTTTTAGATTACTTAAACGCCGATCGAGTCACCAGCGTTGACCTTTACGACGGAGGTCGGACGGCTATTGTCGAAGCAGTCGATCCCGAACTGGACAATCACGTGCAGCGGTGGCGGGTGGACTTGCCCTCAAATGCCCCGGAACTGGTTTCTAGACTCAGAGACTCCAAAATCAGCTTCGACACTCACCCGCTGCGCAACGACGGCGCAGTCTGGGGACTTTTAGGCAATCTAGTATTTCCCCTCTTGTTAGTAGCAGGACTGTTTTTCCTCTTCCGCCGCGGTGGCAACGTTCCCGGCGGCCCGGGCCAAGCCATGAATTTTGGCAAGTCCAAAGCTCGCTTTCAAATGGAAGCTAAAACAGGCGTACTGTTCGACGACGTAGCAGGCGTTGAGGAAGCCAAAGAAGAGCTACAAGAAGTAGTGACATTCCTCAAAAAACCCGAACGCTTCACCGCAGTCGGGGCGAAGATTCCCAAAGGCGTGCTGCTGGTTGGCCCTCCCGGAACCGGCAAAACCCTATTGGCAAAAGCGATCGCAGGCGAAGCCGGCGTGCCCTTCTTCAGCATCTCCGGTTCGGAATTTGTCGAAATGTTCGTCGGTGTCGGCGCTTCCCGCGTCCGCGACTTGTTCAAGAAAGCTAAAGAAAATGCTCCTTGCATCATCTTCATCGATGAAATTGATGCAGTGGGCCGCCAGCGCGGTGCCGGTATCGGCGGCGGTAACGACGAACGGGAACAAACCCTGAACCAGTTGCTGACCGAAATGGACGGTTTTGAGGGCAATACTGGGATTATCATCATTGCTGCCACGAACCGCCCCGACGTGCTCGACTCAGCGCTGCTGCGTCCGGGACGTTTTGACCGCCAAGTTACCGTAGATACGCCGGATATCAAAGGCAGGTTGGAAATTTTGGAAGTTCACGCGCGCAACAAGAAGCTGTCTGCAGAGATTTCTTTGGACGCCATCGCCCGCCGCACTCCCGGCTTTACCGGCGCTGATTTGGCTAACTTGCTCAACGAAGCTGCTATTTTAACCGCCCGCCGCCGCAAAGAAGCGATTACGATGCTCGAAGTTGACGATGCAGTCGATCGCGTGGTAGCAGGTATGGAAGGCACTCCCTTGGTGGACAGCAAGAGCAAGCGCTTGATTGCTTACCACGAAATCGGCCACGCGATCGTCGGTACAATCATTCAAGCCCACGATCCCGTTCAAAAAGTTACCTTAGTTCCTCGCGGACAGGCCCGCGGCTTAACTTGGTTCATGCCCAGCGAAGACCAAGGTTTGATTTCAAGATCGCAAATTTTAGCCCGCATTAGCGGTGCCTTGGGCGGCCGCGCAGCCGAAGAAGTAGTTTTCGGCGACGCCGAAGTTACCACCGGTGCCGGCAACGACTTGCAGCAAGTCAGCGGCATGGCGCGGCAAATGGTGACTCGCTACGGGATGTCTACCTTGGGCCCGATCGCCCTGGAAGCTCAGCAAAGCGAAATTTTCCTCGGTCGCGACTTCACGGCGCGATCGGAATATTCCGAAGAAATTGCCTCTCGGATTGACTCACAAGTCCGGGAAATTGTCGATCGCTGCTACGAGGACGCCCGCCGAATTATTCGCGAAAATCGCACCGTAGTCGATCGCTTAGTCGATTTGTTGATCGAAAAAGAAACTATCGACGGCGAAGAGTTGCGCCTAATCGTCTCTGAATACACTTTTGTTCCTGAAAAAGAACAATACGTTCCTCAGCTTTAACTCAATTGGCGTAAGTCCCACGCTGTAATTGTACTCAATTGGGCGTTGGGATATAAGCCAAGCAAGGTCTATGAAAAAAGAGCGACAATTTCCTAAAAAGTCTAAGATATAAGTGGTTGCGACCCACCCACTCGACTGCAAACAACAGGCTACAGTAGCAGTAAAATGCTTGGCCCCGGACAACTGCCAGAGAAAAGGGGAAAGAGCAGACCGCTGGTTGGTAAGGTACGTCCCACCATAAAATACAATCCAAGTTTGTTGTACGAAAATAGTTTTTTGCCTTGGGAAACAGGGCTTCTGCGTGGATTCCCTACGAAGGGATAAAGGCCGTAAAAAGCTTTCTTATGCTGTGTCAGACTCGGATCGTCTTGGGTGACGAATACCCAGAAATGGGTATACCCAACAGAGCAACGGCAAACGATACACGAAGCCCGAACTATAACGGTATTCCGTTTAGTTTGGGTATTTCACAAAGAAGAGTGAATATTGAGGGCGAATAGAATTCGCTGCTACACAAACAAAGTCCGCCTGCGCGGACTGAAGAAATTCAACCCGCGCAGGCGGGTTTTGTCTGTGTAGCAGCGGTTTCAACCGCCGAGTCAAAAGAAACTTCTTCCTCCTGCTATATGATTAAGAGTTCATCGATTTGTTTGATAGTAATTTCAACATTAATTTTTGGCAGAAATTTGAGCGCCAGCGCCGAAAAATTAAGATGTTTTGTAGATATTTGCCTCGACCCTAGCAGCGTTGAATTAAGCAAATCCGATATTCCCGGTGCTCCCTCTTATCCAGTCAGAACTATTTTAGCAACTCAACAGTTTAGTAACGAGAAATTGTTGGCGCAAATGGAAGTTGACTGCAAGCAACGACAGTTGAGAACTGTCAGAGTTAGCCAAGATGGCGAAAATTGGTCGAATTTCTCTCCGAGATGGACTTTAGTCGATGGCCACTCATCTTTGTCTCGGCTGGTTGACTATACTTGTAAATTGCCGATCGCAGAACAAGAGAATAAATAAGTAGACCCAGAAAAAAACAGAGCACCTATATCTTCCACCCTTGCCCCTTGCGGGTGCAAGTTTAACAGCGCTTGAAACCGCCGAGTGTTAATATTACACTCAATCTAAAATCTAAAATCTAAAATCTAAAATCGGATGACCAACCCTACCGAATATCGGCAAAGACGCGAACAATTAATGGCAAAAATTGGCAGCGGGACGGCGATATTTCGCAGCGCCCCCGCAGCCGTCATGCACAACGATGTAGAATACGCCTACCGACAAGATAGCGATTTTTTCTACTTAACCGGTTTCAACGAAGCTGCGGCGGTAGCGGTGCTCGCCCCGCACCACGAAGAACACAAATTTGTGTTGTTTGTGCAGCCAAAAGACTTGGAAAAAGAAACTTGGCACGGTTATCGCGCCGGAGTAGAAGGCGCTAAGGAATTGTACGGCGCCGATGAAGCTTTCCCCATCGCCGAACTTGCGGAAAAATTGCCGAAATATTTAGAAAAAGCCGATCGCATATACTATCACTTCGGGCGCGATCGTACTTTCGACCAAACAGTCCTCGATCACTGGCAGCGCTTGATGGCAACCTACCCGAAACGCGGCACGGGCCCGACAGCAGTCGAAGATTCCAACATCATTTTACACCCGATGCGGCTGGTGAAAAGCGAAACAGAATTAGCATTAATGCGAAAAGCCGCTAATATCTCAGTTGCAGCGCACAAACGCGCCCAAGAATTCGCCAAACCGGGCAGGTACGAATATGAAATTCAAGCTGAAATAGAACATACTTTTGGCTTAAATGGCTGCACTCCCGCTTACCCTTCAATTGTTGCATCCGGTTACAATTCCTGCGTTCTCCACTACATCGAAAACAACCGGCAAATGCAGGAAAACGATTTGTTGCTAATAGATGCCGGTTGTGCTTGCGGCTACTACAACGCCGATATTACTCGCACGTTTCCTATCAGCGGCAAATTTACAGCCGAACAACAGATAATTTATGACTTAGTTTTGCAAGCACAATTGCAGGCAATTAGTCAAGTATATCCGGGAAATCCTTACAGCAAAATTCACGAAACAGCAGTGCGCGTTTTGGTGGAAGGTTTAATGGATTTAAAACTTTTGGTGGGCGACATTGAAGAGATAATTAAAGAAGAGAAATACAAGCCATTTTATATGCACCGCACTGGTCATTGGCTGGGACTGGACGTGCACGATGTCGGCGTTTATCAGTACGGCGAAAATCCGCAAGTTTTGCAGCCAGGACAAGTGTTGACGGTGGAACCGGGGATTTATATTTCTCCTTATATTAAACCCGTTGAAGGACAGCCGGAGGTTCCTGAAAAATGGCGCGGTATTGGCGTGAGAATTGAAGATGATGTTTTGGTGACAGTTGACTGTCATGAAGTTTTGACGGCTGGAGTTCCTAAATGAACGAAGAAAGGAAGAAGTCAGGAAAGATTCTGACTAATTAAGTTGGCAGTGTAGGCTTGAGCTTTGTTAGTATTAACTTGAAAAAGCTCAAGTCCGCAACAGCAAAACCTAGAGCCATTATGTGTATTGATCCTACCAAGATCGATCGACCTCTCGAAACCTGCGAAGCATTAGTAGCAGAGCAAAAAGAAAAAATTCGGCAACTTGAACAGGATTTGCAGCAGCAGAGAGAATTGTGCCAGAAATTAGAAGCACAACTCAAAGCAGTCGAAAATGCTAGCTTTTCGAGTTCTGCAACAGAATTTGATATCACCGAGGACGATCGCATTCGGTTAATCGCATCTCTGGAAAAAAGCCAGGAAATGTACCGAACTCTCGTCAAACATTATCCGAATGGCTCGGTGTTTTTGTTCGATCGGGATTTGCGCTATACTCTGGTTGACGGTCAAGGGTTGGCAGTAGTTGGTTTGTCCAAAAAACTGTTGGAAGGCAAAACATTGTGGGAAGTATCGCCACCTGAAGATTTGCCACTTTTTGAGACTACATATCGCGCGGCTTTGGCAGGAAAAGAGAATACTTTTGAATATAAATACGGCGGTCGCGTTTATTTAATAACAGTTGCCCCAGTCAAAAACGACCGGGAAGAAATTTTTGCAGGCATGGTGGTTGCTCAAGATATTACCGAAAAAAAACAGGCAGAAATAGCCCTGGAACAACTCACAAATCAGCTAGAAATTAAATATCTAAAGCGCACTGAAGACTTGAAAAAAGCCAACAATCAATTGCAGGAAGAAATTATCTATCGCTGGCGCGCCGAAGAAGCTCTGCGGGAAAGCCAGGAACAGCTAGAATTGTTTTTCTCTCAATCTTTAGATGGCTTTTTCTTTATCATGCTGGACGAACCCGTGCACTGGGACGATACAGTTGACAAAGAAAAAGTCTTGGATTACGTATTTGCTAACGGACGAGTAACGAAGGCAAACGATGCTTTGATAGCTCAATACGGAGGTACTAGGGAAGAGTTTATTGGCAGGACGCTTTACTCTTTTTTATCGCACAACTTGACTGGCGGTAGAGAGATGATCTGGGATTTTTTTGAGGCGGGCAGAATTCACGTTGAAAATGACAATCGCAAGTTTGACGGGACTCTAATTTGGGTGGAATGCGACTATATTTGCATTTACGATTTCCACAGCAGAATCGTCGGGTATTTTGGCGTGCAGCGCGATATTAGCGATCGCAAAAAAACAGAAGCAGCACTCAAAGAAAGCGAAGAAAGGTTCCGGCAGCTAGCAGAAAATATTGAAAGCGTGTTTTGGATGCTAAACGTTCAACCCCAGGAAATTATTTATATCAGTCCGGGTTACGAAAAAATTTGGGGCAGAAGCTGCGCTGATTTGTATGCTTACGGGCGCTTTTTTGCAGAGTCCCTCCATCCAGAAGATCGCGCTCGCGTTCTGGCTATCTTCACTAAACAAATTGAGTCTGAAGACGAGATCGAATATCGAATTGTCAGGCCGGACGGCGAAATTCGCTGGATTCGCGATCGGGCTTTTCCGATTAGAAATCAAGCGGGTAAAGTTTACCGCATCGTTGGCATTGCAGAAGATATCAGCGAAGGCAAACAGGCAGAAAAAGCCATCCGCGAAAGTGAAGAATGCTTCCGCCAACTAGCAGAAAATATCCAAAATTCCTTCTGGCTGATGTCTGCTGAATTCACCGATTTATTGTATCTGAGTCCAGCTTACGAACACATCTGGGGGCGCAACCACGAAGAATTATATGCCGAGCCCTTAAAAATGATGGAGTGGGTGCATCCAGAAGATAAACATTTGTTGGAAGAGGCAATGGGGCGAGTGTTGGAGGGCGAGTCCACCAGTACCGAATATCGGATTTTTCGACCAGACGGCACGATGCGCTGGGTGTGCGATCGAGCTTTTTCCATTTACGACGAATCGGGCAACATTTACCGCATCGCGGGTATTGGCGAAGATATCAGCGATCGCAAATTTAGCGAGGCCCGCATTCAAGCAGCGCTCCGCGAAAAAGAAGTGTTGCTCAAAGAAATTCACCACCGAGTCAAAAATAATATGCAGGTAATTTCCAGCTTGCTGCAACTTCAAGCTCAATACATTGAAGACGAAGCTACGCTAGCTTTATTTGAAGAAAGCCAGACCCGCATCGATTCAATGGCTTTGATTCACGAGCAACTGTATCAATCCGAACATCTCGATCGGATCGACCTTCTCCCCTACGTCGAAAACTTGGTTGCTAATTTGTATCAATCTTTTGGGGGCGGCAACACTTCCATCCAATTCAATCTCAACGTTGACCCCATTTGTTTAAACATAGAAACAGCAATTCCTTGCGGATTAATTATTAACGAACTGGTTTCTAATTCGTTGAAATATGCCTTTATCCCAAGTTCGGTAGGGGAAATTAATATTAATTTTTATGAAATAGGAACTCAGCAATTTAACTTAACTATTCAAGATAACGGTCGCGGATTTCCGGCAAATTTTGACGCGGACAATACTGAAACATTAGGATTGCGATTAGTGCGAATGTTGGCTTGCCAATTAGACGCTACTATTGCGATTGACAGTCTGTGTGGAACCTGCTATAATTTGGTTTTCAAACAATTAAATTATAGACAGCGCATTTAAAAAAAAATGAACCCTGTAAAAATTTTGGTTGTAGAAGACGAAGTTATTGTAGCCGAAGACATAGCAGGTCGATTAAAAAAACTCGGATATGTAGTAACAGCTACAGTTTATTCAGGAGAAGAAGCAATTCAAAAAGCTATAGAAAATCCGCCCGATTTAGTGTTGATGGACATCGTGCTTAAAGGTGACATGGACGGGGTAACAGCGGCAGAAAAAATCCGAGCCCATAGGAATGTGCCGACAGTATTTTTAACAGCTTATGCCGACGATAAAACGCTGCAAAGAGCGAAACTTACAGATCCATTCGGTTATATTATTAAACCATTTCAACAACATGATTTGCGGGTGGCGATCGAGATTGCCCTGCACAGACACGAAATCGAAACCAAGATGCGAGAAGCTCTCAAAACTTCGGAAGCAGTCAGAGAGTCGATGGAAGAAAAATCGCACCGCCAAAACCAGTATATTTCAATGGCCGCTCACGAATTGCGCAACCCCCTCAACGCGATTTTAATCTCTGCGGAACTGCTAAAGCTCGATCGAACTTGCAGCAGTGACGAATCGCAAGTGAGAACCCTGCGGCTGGTGCACTCAGCTACCCAAAAGATGAACCAGCTAATCGACGATATGCTGTTCATGGGTCGAGCAGAAGCAGGCCAACTCAAATGCAATCCGTTACCGATAAATTTAGTCGAATTTTGTCAAGACTTGCTCGATCAATTGCTGTTAGGAAATGAAGCCAAACACAAACTAACATTAATCCCCTCAGATGTTACCAGCGCGATGTTAGATCGACAATTGCTGCACGGCATTCTCTCAAACTTAATCGTCAATGCCATCAAATATTCCCCCAACGGCGGGCAAGTCACCTTAGAATTGGAATGCCGTCAAGCAGGCGAAGGAGACAAAGAAGCTATTTTCTGCTTGTCTCCTGAGTGGTTGTTTCCCAATTCCAAATTGACAAATATTAACTCTCCCTTACTAATTATGCGTATCCGAGACGAAGGCATCGGTATCCCCGAAACCGAAGTAGGGAAAATATTTGAAATGTTTTACCGCTGCAAGAATACTGGAAAGATTAAAGGTAACGGTTTGGGATTAACAATAGTTAAAAAAGCTGTAGAATTGCAAGGAGGCGCGATCGCCTGCGAAAGCAAAATCGGCATGGGCACAACATTTAAAGTCGCGCTTCCTTACGTAGCACTTTCCTCTTCGACTCAACAGCCAAAAACTTAAATGCCACTACAAACACTAATCAAAGTTTGGCAAAATCCACTCAACCGCCGCAGCTAAATTTGCTGCAATAAAATCAGGTTGAGTATGGTGCTGATACTCCCCACTCAACACGCTTTCTCCGTAACCAGTCTGCACCAAAATACCAGTACATCCGGCATTGTGAGCCATATCAACATCAGTAGCTTTATCCCCCACCATAAAACTATTTCGCAAATCTAAATCCTGTTCCCAAGCAGCCGCTACCAACATCCCTGTATTCGGTTTTCGCCACGTTGTATACCGCGTAAATTCTGGATTTGTTCCGCCTTCGGCTGCGCTTAAATAAGGACAGTAATAAAGAGCATCTAACTTAGCTCCTGCTTCATTTTCTAATAGCTGACACAGGCGTTTGTGCAAAGCTTCTACGTGGCTAACCGGATAATAACCCCTCGCCGGGCCCGATTGATTGGAAACCAAACAGCAAAATATTTGTTTGTCATTTAAACGCCGTACAGCTTCGGCGACTCCGGGGATTAAATGCAAATCTTCTAATTTGTGGATGTAGCCGGCTTCGATATTGAGAACGCCATCTCTGTCAAGAAATACTGCTCGTTTCATTGTTGTATTGTTTTTGATATAATATAAAACCCGGTGGCATCGGAATTGATATTACCGATATTCAGGAGACGGCAAGGCCCAAGGCGTGTCAACTTAAGCTTTTCGTCCGCTAGTCCTCCCGCCTAACCGCCAGTCCGCCAGGGAATGAATTCCCTGTCTAATAGCTAAAGTCCTCTAAAAGAGGACTGAATAATTCATTAGTCCTCTTTTAGAGGACTTCAGCTTTGAGGCAGGGGTTTCAACCCCTGTCGGACTATCGGTGTAACGTTAAGTTGACTCCAATGGACAGTGCCATGTCCTCATCATCATTCTAAAATAGATTGTTTGCCTAACCATTCGCGGAAACTATTATGATACAAACTATAGCAAATTTCTCCTCCAATTTCTTGTTGAGTTAAGAACTCGATCCAATTGTCTAACACTTTTTCAACATCGTATTCATCCCGATCAATTATATTGGATATCGCACTTACAGATAAACTTGCTGTTGATTGTACCAAAACATTCAGCACAGACAACTCGATCGCCGATAAGCCATCACCTCTCATCCGCAGCCAGTGGTTTTGATAATACGCTGCTAAACCGGGAGGAAGTTCAGAGACAAGTGAGGACTCCCCCAGATTAGCATCGGGGTGTGAATTCTCGTTAATGGCAGGTAACATCTGACTCAGATACATGAAATTGTCTTCGCTGACAGTTGCGAGTTGTTGGGCGAATTCGGGTTGAGTTAAATCCGGTGCGGTTGATAGGTATTGCTGAATGTAGTTAAGGGCATCTTCGCGATTTTGGGCGGGATAATCTCTTAAATCGAGAGTTTGAGAGGGTGTTTCAATTAACAAACCGGATTTCTCTCTCAAAAATGGGCGGCGGGCGAGGATAAAATAAGTACGATCGCCCAAATATCTCGGCAGATAAAACAGATTTGTGCTGGGAGGCTGACTCGTGCGGGCGATCGCGTCTACAGAATCAATGACTATTATCAACTTTTGGCGATGACGTGCCGTCTCGCAAGCTACGACTAATTTATCGCTAATTTGCTGAAGCAACAAAGACAGAAACCAACTCCCCTCATGGGATTCGAGATTTTGAATTTGAGATTTGAGCTTGAGAATTTCCGATGTTTCCCCATTGGCGGCAAGGTATTTGTCAATCAGTTGAGTGCAGACAGAAGCCAGAAAATCTTCAGCTCGATTTTTGCCTTCAACTGCAGCGTTGTAATAGATACTGCGAGGATGGGCGGTGACATATTGGGCGAGGATGGAACTTTTGCCGCAGCCGGGAGTGCCGATGATTGTGAAATAACCGCGGCTGTGGGAGTTCAGAAAGTTGGATATCGCAGAAAAAACAAATTTGCGCCCTGCAAAATTCTCGGTTTTTTCTCGCAGGAGTTGCTGAAATTCTATTGGGTAAGCAGCGGTAGAGATGGGAGGTGAGAGATGTGAGGAATTCATGTTAGTTCCTCCATCCCTTCTAGCCGCAGGAAATATACGCGGCCGGACTGGTCGCCTGCCACAATTGTGACTCCATCGGCTGCAACAGCGCAACAGGCGATCGGGCTTTCACAGGTGAAATTAGCAATAACCTTTCCACTCGACAAATCCCAGACTTTGATGGTCTTGTCAGATGAACCAGAAATCGCCCGTTTGCCGTCGGGGGTGACAGCAACTGCATTGACCGAGTTGCTGTGACCTTTGAGAATAAACAGTTCCTTTCCAATTGTTAAATCCCAGACTTTGATGCTTTTATCAGATGAACCAGAAATCCCCCGCTTGCCATCCTCCGTGACAGCAACTGCATTTACCGACTCGCTGTGACCTTTGAGAGTAAACAGTTCGTTTCGAGTTGTTAAATCCCAGACTTTGATGGTTTTATCAGATGAACCAGAAACCCCCCGCTTGCCATCCTCCGTGACGGCAACTGAATTTACCGAGTCGCTGTGACCTTTGAGAGTAAACTCTTCCTTTCCAGTTGTTAAATCCCAGACTTTGATGGTCTTGTCGAAAGAACCAGAAACTGCCCTATTCCCATCACCAGTGACGGCTACTTCATTTACCCAATTACTGTGACCTTCGAGAGTAAACAGTTCCTTTCGAGTAGTTAAATCCCAGACTTTAAGGGTCTTGTCCCACGCACCATAAATCGCCCGCTTGCCATCAGCAGTGAAGACAACTGCTTTTACCGAGTCCCTGTGACCTTTGAGAGTAAACTCTTCTTTTCCTGTTGTTAAATCCCAGATTTTGATGGAGTTGTCTGATGAACCAGAAATTGCCTGCTTGCTATCAGCGGCGACGGCAACTGCATTGACCAAGTAGCTGTGACCTTTAAGAGTAAACTCTTCCTTTCGAGTAGTTAAATCCCAGACTTTGATGGTGTTGTCCGATGAACCAGAAATCCCCCGCTTCCCATCGGAGGTGACAGCAAATCCTTTTACCGAGTCGCTGTGACCTTTTAAAGTAAACTCTTCCTTTCCAGTTGTCAAATCCCAGACTTTAATGGTCTTGTCGAGAGAACCAGAAATCGCCCGCTTGCCATCCTCCGTGACGGCAACTGCATTTACCCAGTCGCTGTGACCTTCGAGAGTAAACAGTTCATTTCCAGTTGTCAAATCCCAGACTTTAATGGTCTTGTCGAGAGAACCAGAAATCGCCCGCTTGCCATCCTCCGTGACGGCAACTGCATTTACCCA
>NZ_JAUBTB010000025.1:78468-84530 GCF_036704965.1 Microcoleus sp. F10-B2
CAGACTTTAATGGTCTTGTCGAGAGAACCAGAAATCGCCCGCTTGCCATCCTCCGTGACGGCAACTGCATTTACCCAATTACTGTGACCTTCGAGAGTAAACAGTTCGTCTCTGGTTATTAAATCCCAGACTTTGATGGTTTTGTCCCACGAACCAGAAATCGCCAGCTTGCCATCAGGAGTAACGGCTACTGCTTTTACCGAGTCCCTGTGACCTGTGAGAGTAAACTCTTCATGTCCAGTTGTTAAATCCCAGACTTTAATGGTGTTGTCCGATGAACCAGAAATCGCCCGCTTGCCATCAGCAGTGACGGCGACTGCATTTACCGAGTCGCTGTGACCTTTGAGAGTAAACTCTTCCTTTCCAGTTCTTAAATCCCAGACTTTGATGGTCTTGTCGAAAGAACTAGAAATTGCCTGCTTCCCATCAGCAGTTACGGCGACTGCATTTACCGAGTTGCTGTGACCTTCGAGTGTGCGTAGCAATCCCCTGCGAGGGGGAGTTAAACAGGGTGTCAAAGGACGCAACCAAGGTGCTGCTTTCCAATGCTTTGCTACCTCTGGCATTGCCTGAATCTCTGGTATTTCAAAGTACAGTAAGCGCCCTAACAATTGCCCTGCCAGTTGTGTCTTATCTCGCTCCAAAATATCTGCTGACATCCACATTACTGCTTGAATCAAATCCAGGCTTTTCGCTTTTTCTGGGTTGTAATCTGAGTGAGTTACTGCTTCTGAATCTTCAACTAAATTAAAATCATCAATCAGTGCCTGCACTCCAAACTCAGGATGCTGAATCTTTGCCATCAGAAAGTTAAAATCTGTCAGTGTTTGATAATATTTTTCTAAATTACCTGACTTGATATAATTTGGCAGTAAGCTGCCCAGATAAGCACGTTGATAGAAAAGTGGTTTGGCAGCTAACTTGTCAGCAAATTCTCCCATATCACGCCACCCCCTCTTCTAAATACTCAGCAATCCCTTCTAGCCGCAGGAAATATACGCGGCCGGATTCGTCGCCTACCACAATTGTGAGTCCATCGGGTGCAACAGCGCAACAGGCGATCGAACTTTCACCCGTGAAACTGGCAATAACCTTTCCACTCGACAAATCCCAGACTTTGAGGGTTTTGTCATCTGAACCGGAAATCGCCCGTTTGCCGTCGGGGGTGATAGCTACTGCATTTACTGAGTTGCTGTGACCTTCGAGAGTAAATTCTTCGTTTCCAGTTGTTAGATCCCAAACTTTGATGGTTTTGTCTGTTGAACCAGAAATTGCCAGCTTGCCATCGGGGGTGACGGCTATTGCATTTACTGAGTTGCTGTGACCTTCGAGAGTAAACTGTTGCTTTAGAGTTGTTGTTAAATCCCAAACTTTGATGGTTTTGTCTGTTGAACCAGAAATTGCCAGCTTGGCATCGGGGGTGACGGCTACTGCATTTACTGAGTTGCTGTGACCTTCGAGAGTAAATTCTTCCTTTCGAGTTGTTAAATCCCAGACTTTGATGGTTTTTTCCCACGAACCAGAAATCGCCCGTTTCCCATCCTCCGTGACGGCAACTACATTTACTGAGTTGCTGTGACCTTTGAGAGTAAATTCTTCTTTTCGAGTTGTTAAATCCCAGACTTTGATGGTTTTGTCCCACGAACCAGAAATTACCCGCTTGCCATCGGGGGTGACGGCTACTGCATATACTGAGTAGCTGTGACCTTTGAGAGTAAACTGTTCCTTTCGAGTGGTTAAATCCCAGACTTTGATGGTGTTGTCCGATGAACCAGAAATTACCCGCTTGCCATCGGGGGTGACGGCTACTGCATTTACAAAATTGCTGTGACCTGTGAGAGTAAACAGTTCCTTTCGAGTTGTTACATCCCAAACTTTGAGGGTGTTGTCCGACAAACCAGAAATTGCCCGCTTGCCATCGGGGGTAACGGTTACTGCATATACTGAGTAATTGTGACCTTCGAGATCGAACATTTCCTTTCCAGTGGTTAAATCCCAGACTTTGAGAGTTGTATCATCTGAACCAGAAATCACCCGCTTCCCGTCAGTAATGAGGGCTACTCCGTTTAGCGAACTGCTATGACCTTTGAGAGTAAACAGTTCCTTTCCAGTGGTTAAACCCCAGACTTTGAGGGTTTTGTCTCTTGAACCAGAAATTGCCCGGTTGCCATTCTTTGTGACGGCGACTGCATTGACTGATTTGGTGTGACCTTTGAGAGTAAACTGTTCCTTTCCACTCGACAAATCCCAGACTTTGAGGGTGTTGTCTCTTGAACCAGAAATTGCCCGCTTGCCATCCTCCGTGACAGCAACTGCATTTACTGAGTTGCTGTGACCTTCGAGAGTAAACAGTTCCTTTCCAGTTCTTAAATCCCAGACTTTGAGGGTGTTGTCCGATGAACCAGAAAGCGCCCGCTTGCCATCGGGGGTGAGGGCAACTACATTTACTGAGTTGCTGTGACCTTCGAGGGTGCGTAGTAGTCCCCTGCGAGGGGGAGTTAAACAGGGTGTCAAAGGACGCAACCAAGGTGCTGCTTTCCATTGCTTTGCTACCTCCAGCATGGTCTGAATCTCTGGGATTTCAAAGTACAGTAAGCGCCCTAACAATTGTTCCGCCAGTTTGGTCCGATCTCCATCCAAAATATCGGCTGACATCCACAGTGCCGCTTGAATCAAGTCCAGGGCTTTCGCTTTTTCTGAGTTGTAATCTGAGTGAGTTACTGCTTCTAAATCGTCAACCAAATTGAAATCATCAATAAGTGCCTGCACCCCGAACTCAGGATGCTGAATCTTTGCCATCAGGAAGTTAAAATCAGTCAGTTTTTGATAATACTTTTCTAAATTCTTTGACTTGACATAATTTGGGAGTAAGCTGCCCAGATAAGCACGTTGATATGAAAGTGGTTTGGCCGCTAACTTGTCAGCAAATTCTCCCATCTCGCTATATCCCCTCTTCTAAATACTCAGCAATCCGTTGATTTACTTCTTTAAAAATCTTGCGCTTTGAATCCATCTCCCGTTTGCCTTTCAGAAAGTCAAGGAAACTAGCATGATAGATCGTGTAGCAGATTTCTCCCTCTACATTCTGCTTTTTCAAATACTCAACCCACTTATCTAAAACCTTTCCCACATCGCATTCATCCACCTTGGCAATTCCAGCAATCATCTCGCAGGGAATGGGCGTGGCAATCTCTAGTAAAATATACAAGACCATCTCCATCAATTGCCCTGGCTTAGCTTCCATCTCCATCTTTACCCAATGGCTTTGATAATACTCTAGCAACCCGTCTGGCAATTGCTTTAAACTCAAGTCATTGTAAACGCCTTTAGCAATTGCAGGCAAAACATACCGCAAATACATAAAATTGTTTTCGCTTTTGTTTACCACTTGTTCGATAAAAGTTTTATCGGGAATGTTGCGAGTTTGAATCCAGTTTTTCAGTCCATTTTTATGGTCAGAATCGGTATTGATAACAAAGCGAATATATTCTTTGATATCATCCTGATTGAAATTAACATACTGGCTATGTCTTAAATCTAACTCTTCTTCGGGAACATCTACTAACAATCGCTTCTTATCGAGGCTATAGGGTCGCCTAGTCAGCAGAAAATATACGTTATTTGGCAGATTCTTCGGTAAATGTAAAAGATTTCCTCCCGGTTCTTGTTCGACTTCATCCAGTGCATCAACTGCAATTACCAAACGTTCAGTACCAGTGAGTTTTCCCGCCACCTGTGCCAGTAAAGTTGGTAAATCGGCGTCTTCTGAATTTTGCAATTGATAGCGGTCAATTAATTGTCGGCGAATGCTCTTCAAAAACAATTCTGGTCTGTTGCGGCGTTCGACGAGAATATTGAAATAGCAGGGAGATTTATGTTCCCAGACGTATTTGGCAGCGATCGAACTTTTGCCCATTCCCGCATCCCCGACGATCGTAAAATAACCGTGAGGATTTTCGGTGATAAATTGCTCAAAAGTCTCAAAAACAAATTGGCGTCCGCAAAACCTGCGAATTTTTTCTTCTATTATCGATATAAATTCTTCAGGGTAGGGGGCAACTACTGGTTGTGATGGTTGATAATACTTCTGTATTAATCTAGTCCGCAGAATCCTCAACTTACCTGCACCTGCGTGGTGAGCGAGTTCAGGAAAACTGGCTGAAAACCTACTGTAAATCTCTCCCAACCGCTGTTTTACAGTAGCTTCTGCTATGTTGAATTTTCCTGAAAGCTGTACGTGATTGAGAGGTTCTCTTTCAGGAGAGGATAGTGCTGCTAATAATGTTTCTGTGTGTTCCATCGATAATCCATGTGTCCCAGATTCGCCTCTAAGGAATTCTTGCCAATCCATCTAGGTTAACCTCTAATTTAACTTTATTACAACTTACCCGTCGTGCATTTAAATCATCCTGAACCTTGCCAAGGATCTCTGAGACGGCTGGAATGCTTCCCAGTCCTGAGCCTTGCGAAGGATAGGGACTCTGCATGACAGTAGTTTAATTATACCTTGACTATACTTTGATTATACCGACCTCTAATAGACCTACCTTTATACCTCTGGTCAACTTCACTCCATTAAAGTGATGCGATGATTTGATCAGAACACAAACAAGCAGTTATTGATAAACAAGAGAGGTCAGTCAAATGAATTTTAAATTATTCGGCAACTCCCACGGTGACGAAGATTTTAGCGAAATCGATGAAATAGGCAAAATAGGTATAAAACTTATTGGCAAAATTGCCGATGAGCTAAGTTATACCCGCACGTCTGCCGGTCGAAACTGTCTGTTAATTGTCAAATATTTTTTCAGCCCAGTATAGTACCACCCCAACCTAGCACTCAAGCGGATTTTTTTAAGCGTGCGATCGATGTTTTACATAGCTTTAACTGGCTTCAAGAGCAACGAAATCCCCAATCCGATCGAAGTTATAACCAGCCTCTTCACAAGATAAAGCTTCAAGTAAGTAGCGAACTCAAGGCTGTTACTCAAGTTTTATGGTGGGTTGAGCAGTTTTTTTTTTTTAGAGCCTTTACCCATTCCCGAAGAAGTTTTGCAGCTTTGTAAACTTGCTGCGATCGAGGGGTTTACCCATGCTGTTCGCCATTCTCACACAAATCTGTCAGTGGGAACTCCGAAAATCGAGCTGGCGATCGCAGTATTTAACGAACACCTAGAGATCGAAATATGGGATTGGGGAAAGCCTTTTGATCTCAAGACTAAGCTGAAAGAAGAATTGCCAGAAAAAACTCTGTTTAGTTGGAACGACTTGGGCTTTACTCTTCACTAAAGCTGTTCGGAAATTGCCAGCTTGAAATTGACAACAAAAAGCAACTTTTTTGTGATGATTACTGATACTACTCCCAAGATTCTGGTTGTGGATGATGACGCTTCCATCCGCACTCTAGTTCATCGCTTTTTAAATCAGAAATATCAAGTAGATTCGGCCGCAGATGGCGAGACGGCTTTAGAATTGTTTGAGAAATTCAAGCCACTGCTAGTAGTTCTCGATTGGAATTTGCCGGATACTACAGGTTATCACCTCTGCCAGGAAATGCAGCGCCGTACAAATGTTTTTGTGATCATGCTAAGCTGCCGCACCGACGAAGCCGATCGACTTAAAGTCCTGTCTGCAGGTGCTGATGACTATATCTGCAAACCTTTTGGTCTGGCGGAGTTAGCAATTCGTATAGAAGTTGTGTTGAGACGCATGAGGCCTGTCACTCCATCGCGCATTGTATTCGATCGATTCGCGATCGATTCAGCACGTAGGGAAGCAACACTCAACGATCGCATTATCAACTTAACAGCCTTGGAATTTAATATTTTGTATTTTTTGGCTAGTCATTCCGGTCAATCTTGGAGTCGCCAACAGCTAATCGAAAAAATCTGGGGGTGGAACTGCGACGACACAGGAGAAGACCAACTTGTTACCGTACATATCGGTCAGATTCGCAAGAAAATGATTAAAGTTGATGCTACTGCGTCGCAGTTTATTAAAACTATTCGGGGTTACGGTTACAGGTTCGAGCCGCCCGTTAGCGAAGCCCTCGAAGAGGATCG
>NZ_JAUBTB010000026.1:0-74468 GCF_036704965.1 Microcoleus sp. F10-B2
TCGCTGGCTGGCCGGATTTATTAAGAGCAAAAATCGGCTGAGATTTCGTATGGCAATCATTGAAGAGACACTGCATAGCAACTTGAGTTTTTAGTGGCGTATTGTGAGTCGTTTGGGTACATCCTATTTGAGGTTTTTTGTCAACCTCTTTTACTGGACTGGCGCTCTAGGAACCAGTTAACTGATGACTAATGACTGATAACTAATTATGCAAAAAGGTACAATTCGCGTAATTGTTTTAGGATTGATTCGATCGGGCGATCGCATCTTCGTTTCCGAATGCTGCGATCCGGTCAAACAAGACACATTTTACCGAGCTCTGGGCGGTGGCGTAGAATTCGGAGAGCACAGCATCGACGCTTTGCAAAGAGAGTTTCAAGAAGAAATTCAAGCCGAGTTGACAAACATCAAATATTTGGCTTGTTTGGAAAACTTCTTTGTTTATAATGGCAAAGCCGGACATGAATTAATACAACTATACCAGTGCGATTTTGTCGATACCAAATTTTATGAATTGGATAGTCTAGCCTTTGCAGACGGAGATGGGGAACATACTGCATTTTGGATACCGATCGATCGCTTTCGATCGGGCGAATTGCGCCTAGTTCCAGACAAATTTATCGACTACTGCGAAAGCTAATGCAGTAACAGTTGACAGTTGATAGTTGACAGTTGATAGTTGGCTATTACCAATTATATCATGTCCGATCGATTCCCTCCGCTTCGCTTCGCCCGCGATCGATAAGGTTTGATCGCGGTCGATCGACCGGAAATGTTGGGAATTACACTACAGGAAACGAGATTCTATCAAGAAGCTAAGGCGGAAGGACGACAGGAAGGACGACAGGAAGAAGCCTGTGCGCTAATTGTCCGACAATTGACTCGTCGGTTACAGCAGGAAGTATCTGAGGAAATACGATCGCGCCTTGCCAATCTTCCCTTGCCGGTAGTCGAAGATTTGAGTGAGGCGCTGTTTGATTTTACTACTGGGGAGGATTTGCTGGCTTGGCTGGAGGCGCGGCAGTCGGAAAGTCAATAATTTGATGAAATTGTCAGGGCGATCGATCCCATTTCCGTCTGCATAACAAGTGCGAGCGCACTCAAAATAGAGCGTGGATTATTTGGGCGATCGCTCTTACTATTACATAATTTTGACTTTTGACTTTTGACTTGCTTATTCCCCCATTTTCCTACTTTCTACTCTCTATTTCTTCAAGCCGAGTTTTTTACGAAGATCCTCATCGTATTTTGCTTGCTGCCAGTTGTTTGCAGATTTAACTTCATTAGGAGTTAGATTTTTAGCACGCCCGAAATTAGTACAAAGGGTGTGATTTTTCAAAATTTCAAAACACCTGAGGTCGGCACCGATTAGGTTGGCACCGCTAAGGTTAGACCAGATGAGGTTAGCACCGCTGAGGTTGGACCACATGAGGTCGGCATTGACGAGGTCAGCACTTATGAGGCTGGCCATGCTGAGGTCGGCATTGAGGAGGTTGGCATTATTGAGGTTGGCATGATTGAGGTTGGCAAACTTCAATTGGGCACCGATAAGATTGGCACCGCTAAGATTGGCACGGCTGAGGTCGGCACCGCTGAGGTTGGCACCGTTGAGATCGATTTTATTTAGGCTGACACCAAGTTTTACCAGTTCTTCAAGTGCTAGATTTCTTCCCGGACTATACTTCTGTCCTCGATCAGCGTTGACAGTCTGCCAAAGCCGCCCTATCCTAAGCTGTCTTTCAGCTACAATACCTAGAAAAACTGCCAAAGCTATGGGAATAATCAATCCAAAACCAACGAGCTTGAAGCGATTATTTCGTCTGTGCTGGAGGCTTTTCTGAATAAACTCTTGAGCCAAAACTGATAACGTCAAGTTTTCAGCTTGTTCCTTTTGAAATGCCGTCGCATCCGTCACTTGCTTTCCCTGAAGCAAATAATCCTTTGCCTTCCCCCTCTCTCGCCATTCTTCAGCTACCGCTTCAATCTTGCGTTTCTGTCTGAGAATATCCCGATTCTCATCAACCCACTGGCGTAACAAAGGCCACTGGCGGATCAAGGCTTCATGGGCAACATCAACTACGGCAACTCGCCCAGATGCGCTATCCTTTTCTACCATTTCGCTAGTAACAATTAGTTTCTCATCTGCTAATTTCTGAACTACTTCATCAATCAGTTGCTCAGAATAGCGCTCATTAACTAAATCCGGTTTCAACACTCGCCTGCGGGTGTCTTCCGTGCCTTCTCCCAACTGAGTTAGCGATAGGAAAATATGCCGCACCGCTGTTTGTTGCGCTTCAGAAAACGAGTCATACACGTCATTCGCACGTTGACTAAGCGTCCCCATCACCTTACCCAGTTTGGCATAAGTCTGGAGGCGCAAACAGTTATTGGTGCGCTGCTTCCAAAGTTCCATCAGCGTGTACTGCAATAGGGGTAAACTCCCTGGCGCATTTGCCACATCTGCCAGCATTTCTTCTACCAGTTCTGGCTCAATTTCTAGGTTGACTCGCTTGGCAGGTTCGACAATTGCCTGTCTCAACTCGTCTGGATTCATCGGCGTAACTGTGACCAGATTTGCCTGAATTTGTTGTGCCAGTCCGCTGTAGTCTTGTTCTAGGCATTTGCCAAAGAAATCTGCCCGCATTGTGATGATTATTTGTAGAGACTTTACATTTAACGTCTCTACATTGGGTGTGCCAATTTGTTCCAATGCCCCCAGGATACAGGCAAAAAATTGCTGCCTTTCATCCTGATCCTGACACAGGGTAAACGCTTCTTCAAACTGGTCGATTACCAACACCACCCGACTCGACGAAGCTTGCACCAAGCACCGCAAACCTGTCGCGCCTTGTTTAATTAAATCCTCCGCATTTCCCAACTGTTTCGCCCGTTCTATTAGCGACAAATTCGGATCGACAAAAGCCAGTGCCAAACTCTGCAACGGATGCTCTCCCGGCTGCATAATGTATATCTGCCCTCGATCGCTGCCGGAGAACTTATGCCCCTGCTGCAATTGATACAGCAATCCCGCCCTGACAACCGAAGATTTACCGCTGCCCGATGCTCCCAGGACTGCCAGGAATTTTCCCAGGCGCACTTTTTCTACTAACTGATCGGTTAGCGCCTTTCTGCCATAGAAATACTTGGCGTCTTCTTCTTTACAATCAAAATAAGCTAACCCTTTGTAAGGACAGATGGGTGGCTGTGTTGTGGGAGTAGATTTTTTGTCTGATGTTATATTTCCGCGGGTGAGAACGATCGCTTCCCCAGAATTGGCAAAAATCGGACGCTGGGGGAAAGCTTGACGGTTCTGAGTTAGGAAATCTACCAACGTGTAGTTGTTAATACATTCTTCCTGGTTGGGTAAAAGCCCTTTGAGCAGGTCTTCTGTTAGCACGCTATGGTTGCTGCCAATGTTTACAAACGCCTCCTCAAACGCCCGCGAGGCAGCAATAAAACACCGATCGCGCCCTATTCCTCTCTCCCCCGGATCTGCTTCGGCAATAGTGAGGATTTCCCCGCTATAGCAACAATCCAACCAAATAATCTGCTGTCGCACCCGACTTGCTTGCAGCAGTTGGCGCAACCATCGCAAAGATAAACCCCAGTTTCCTAAATCCGGATTCACATCGCTAGTTGCCAAAAACCCTTCCTCAATGCCTCGATTTTTCCGCAGTCCATGTCCGGAAAAATACAACAGTGCCGTATCGGGATACTGCTGACTCTCTGGCTTAAACAGTTGGACAATCGCCTTTTCTAACTTCTCCAGCGTGACTTTGGTTGTCTTACCGACGCAAGGGGTTTTATTTTGGTTATCCTTGACTGCCGGTAGTCGCGTTACTTTAAAGTCTCCGTATCTCTCTAGAAGTTGCGCGATCGCTTCGGCGTCTTCCGAAGGCGCTGGCAAGTTCGCTAATCGATCGGATTGATATGTATTAATCCCAACTACCAGGGCGTCTCGGCTCATAGTAATAAGTCTTCTGTCTCAAATATATTACTCACCGATACAGAATTTATACTTGTTATCCGGAGAGACTCACTGAGTGCTGGGAATTATTGATTACTTGCACTTCCCGGAGTTTACCCATGACCGAAATTACACCGATCGAGCTGGATGACGGTACAATTATTTGGATTGAAGCCGCAGAGGATGTCACAACCGCCCCAATTGAAGTTACAGCACCTACAGAGGAAGAGGAAGAAGAGGGACTGAGTGGCAAAGGGGAGTTGAGTCCTTCTGCGATGCAAAAGCAAGCGGTGAAAAATTTTCAGGCGATTCAAAGTACAATTCGCGCTTATACCAATTACACCTTAAATGCGTTTAAACAGGTTGCGATCGCTAACGTAGATAAAGTTACTCTAGAATTCGGCATCAAAATTGGCGGTGAAACAGGCATTCCCTACGTAACAAAAGGAACTGCAGAAAGTAATCTCAAAATTACAGTAGAGTGTTCCTTTCCTAATCCACTGGAAACTGAACCAGAATAGATAAGTACGGAATAACCGCTATAAACGATCGCCATTAATCAAATCATTACGATAACTTTATATTCTTTAAATATGCGATCGTTAATTGAGGTATGTCCAGAAATCTTTGTTGGGGCTAACAAGTTGGGCGAAGCGAAACGGAGGGTTCGTTCCTAGGCCCAACCGACAACTACAACTAATTACAACTGAATACTGTAAGGTGAGTCGCCATCAACTATCTACTTCTGAAACTTGAAAATATCCCAGCGACGCACCCTACAAGTAAACTCGCCCAGCGCGTTACATTTAACTAGCGAAAACTAGGCAGCGTACTCAACACCTGATAGAGCAAAGAGTTGATAAAACCGAGGGCTATAGCACCCAGCAAAGCACTCCAAATTCCCCAGCGCAACCGAAATCCTTCGACTAGCCAAGCCGCCAATCCAAACATACCAGCGTTGATAACCATCGCAAACAAGCTATAAGTGGGCAACGCAAATGGTTCAACATTTCCCACAAAAACCGGCCGCACCAAAGCATTCAGCAATCCAAAAACGGCAGCCGAAATCATCGCTTTTCCAAAACTGTCAATATCTACCCCGATGGGCAACTTGGAAAGAATAAAAAAGCTCACAGAATTAACCAGCCAAGCAATTGCCACCGAAAAGATGTCGAGCTTCATTTGGCAATCTCCTTAAAAAGGCTAAACATTAAATCGGAACAACACCACATCCCCCTCTTGTACAACATACTCTTTTCCTTCACTGCGAACTAAACCTTTTTCCTTAGCTGCATTCATCGCGCCCGTAGCAACCAAATCTTCATAACTCACAGTTTCTGCCCGGATGAAACCCCGTTCAAAGTCCGAGTGAATAACCCCTGCAGCTTGCGGTGCTAACATTCCCGCGATAATCGTCCAAGCGCGAGTTTCTTTCGGCCCGCTAGTAAAATAAGTCCGCAAACCCAATAATTCGTAAGTAGCTCGAATCAGAGATTTCAAGCCCCCTTCTTTTACCCCCAGAGATTCTAGGAAATCCGTGCGTTCTTCCTCGGATAACTCCACCAATTCTGACTCAACTTGCGCCGAAACTATGACAACTTTAGCATTTTCTGCTTCTGCTACTTCCCGCACTTGTTCGACATAGCTATTTCCCGTTGCTAAATCGTCCTCAGACACGTTAGCAGCATAGATAATTGGTTTGTTGGTCAGTAATTCCAAACCTTTAACTAATTCAGCTTCTTCATCTGTGAAATTGTACTGCCTCGCCGGTTTCCCGGCATTCAAAACCGCGACCAATTTTTCGAGCACATCCACTTCTGCCTGAGCTTCCTTGTTGTTACGGGCGAGCTTGCGAGTGCGATCGAGCCTGCGTTCTATTTGAGCTAAATCTGCTAGAATTAATTCGAGATTGATAATGTCAATATCTCGGATCGGATCGACAGAACCCGCAACGTGAATGATATCGTCATTTTCAAAACAGCGGACAACGTGGACGATCGCATCTACAGCCCGAATGTGAGACAAAAACTGATTTCCCAGTCCTTCCCCCTGACTCGCCCCCTTCACCAAACCCGCAATATCCACAAATTCCATCCGCGTCGGCACAGTTTGCACGGAATTGGAAATATTGCTCAGCACCTTCAACCGTTCGTCTGGCACTGCCACGATACCCGTATTTGGCTCGATCGTACAGAAAGGAAAATTAGCAGCAGTCGCCTTGGCATTAGCAACCAGAGCATTAAACAAAGTAGATTTGCCAACATTAGGCAGTCCGACAATTCCGGCAGTAAGCATAGGTATTTAGAAACATATCACTGTTTCAAAATATCATAAGCAATAGCAATATACAGATTAATCCCTGTAGGGACACGGCAATGCCGTGTCCCTACAGAATCTGGAATATGCTGTATCTGACTTGTCCCTTCTAACTTCTACAGCTAAGCTTGAATAAATATCTAACTTGAGGTAGATGGCTCAATGGTTAACAAGTGGTTAAGCAAAGTAACGATCGCTGTGGGGCTGTCGCTGCCCCTGTTAGCGCTGACAGCAGCTAGCGTTTTCGCTCAGATGGTCAAAATTTCGGTGGTTAACAACAGCGGCCAGACGATGACAGCCGTCTATATGTCTCCTCCCGATAAGGATACTTGGGGAGAAAACGAGCTAGAGGCCCCCATTGCCGATCGGGAAAAGGCAGATTTTGAGTGGAATCGAGCTGACTACGGCGGCTCGGATGCGGGCTGTATTTTCGATGTCAGGGCGGAATACTCTGACGGCAAATCCACTGATTTGGAGGCTGTTGACCTTTGTCAAGAGACGGCGCTCAACTTCAATTAATTGATAATATCGTTTCCGATTGCATTCAGACATGATATAGAGGACACGGCAGTGCCGTGTCCCTACCGCGATTAATTGTAGGGACACGGTACTGCCGTGTCGAAAGCTGTGGGTAATATTAATTCCGATGCTAAGAGATTTGATTTAATTTACGCAAAAACCGGGTTTTTTGAAGTCTGATATTCATCAAAAAGATTGGGGACTTTGGAGAAAGCCGGTTTTTGCGATCGACCTCACAAACAATCTTAAATTTCGCGATCGACTAAAACATAATTTAAACTGGTTCAGGGATTGTCTGAGGAATAGGCTCCGGCACTGTCTGAGGAATTGGAGAGGGTACAGTTTCCGGCACTGGTTCAGGAATTGGCTGGGGAATTGGCGCAGGTACCGGCTCCGGTACTATCCCGGGAATCGGTTCGGGAACGGGGCCCGGCACTGGTGGCGATGCGGGTATAGTCGGCAGCCCCGGTTCGGTACTGGGAATCTGCGGGCCGGGAAATGGAGTAGGGTTGGGAAAAATCACGACAATTCTATTAATAACTCGATACAATTAGCGTAGATAAAAAACTAAAAATACGGCATCTATCTAAATAGTGAAAATTTATTACAGTTGATATTTTGCACGAGTTTTAATCCGCTTTTTGGAGTAGACGAAAGCAACCGGGTCGATCTGTATTTGATTTTTTATGCTGACGGAAAGCAATTTGGTCACAGCCCCGCGGTACAGGCCGTGAACCCTTGAAAAAAGCGTAGCGTACTCATCACCTGCGATCGCTACAGCCCGTGGGAGCCATTCTTTAATCTAAAATCTAAAATCTAAAATCGCGCAATCATCGCCCTCCGAAAAGCCATGCCAGCGTGTAGTTTGGCACGACACCTAGCCAAAAGTACAGGTTCTGTCCCGTACTTACGGCCAGTTGCGAGCTGGCCTTTTGGCTAATTTAAGACTCAACTAAAAGCTAGGAACTTTTTGGGGATTATTCTCTTACGATTGAACCTAGCATCTTACCAGTCCACGAGGTAAAGAATGAACACCCTAGAATATACATTGCGTTTTAAAGACAATTCGGTGCTGAAAGCTCGCCCACTCGACACATCACTATTATCTCCAGATCAAATGCTCAAGTACAAAGCCGGAGAGGAAATTTTTATCAGTGCGTACACCCCTAATTTGCAAGGTAAGTATATTCGGGTTTATCTCGATGAATTTGATATTCGTTCACCAGAAACAGCCCCAAAACAATATTACTGTTTTGGCGATGATGTTGAAATCTCCTTAACGGCTGTTCCGCGAGGTGAGTCAGTTGCTCAACAGTACCCGCCGGTACTGCCGCCGAAAGTTGATTTAAAAGTTCCTTACCACTCTCAGCTCAATAATTTAAAACGTCCTTCAGGGGCGTGTAATGTCACTTGCATAGCAATGGTTCTCAAGTATTATGAGGTGGATTCTCGAACGCAAGAAGATATTAAAAACGACGTACAGCTTGAAGATGTGCTGTTCCGAAAAACAGAAGAGTGGGATGAAAAGGAGGGTTATCCTCTCGCAGACGGCACTTGTACGCGACACATCCCCATTTATCTTCAGCGGCTTCTCCGGGAGTGGGGTCAAAAATATGGCAATGGAAAACTTCAGAATACTTACTTCAAAAATGTTACCTCTGAACAGGAAATAAAACAGCATTTAGCTAAAGGTAATCCTGTTGTCATTCACGGTTATTTTACAAATGGTCATATCATTGTCATCAAAGGTTATGACGATGCAGAGGGAGTTTGGATCTGCAACGATCCCTATGGCAAATGGCTAGGTTATCAGGGTGGATATGACAATAACGCTAGCGGTGGAGATGTTCGCTACACTTATTCCGACCTTCGAGCTGTTTGGGATGTGGGTGGCGAGAGTTGGTGTCATTTTCCCGTTCCCTAAGTAAGCATTGATATTTGTAGGGTCGGGTCTCCTAGATTGATAGCATCACAACGATCGCTCTTCTCAACCCGCCCTTTCTTTCACCTTGTAGTCTGTCACAACAACTTCCCTAAAGTTATGACGCAAATTGATGAAGTAGCGCAAAAATTGCTAGACCTTGATGAAGATACTCTCAAGGCACAGCTTGGGATTCGGGTTCAAGAAATAGGGCAAGATGCAACCGCACGTTCTGCTTCTATTGAGAGTCTTGAAGATGATCTAAACGCAACTCCCAGAGGTTTTAGTTCAGATAGTCTTGCTTTGAAATTTGGCGACCAATTCTTCAAGAAATTCAATATCAAATCCTATGAGTTGATGTGCGGCGAACTGTTAGACCCAGAACTGATAGCCAAAATTCAGGCCAGCTACAAAGAAAACTCTGAGAAAGCAGCGGCATTTTTAGCCCCCGCTTTAGCAAGTCAACTCAATTTACCTTTTTCGCTCGCCATGATTGTTGCGGTATTGATTATCAAAACCCTGGTTTCGGCAACTTCTACAGTTGCCGAAACCACATCGGAAACGGTCTGCGAAATTTGGGAAAAAAATCTGCCTGAAGAGACAGATACATTTAACGGCAAAGAATCGCCAACAGCAAACAGTGTTGCACAACAGCCAGTGAATTAATTATAGAGCTTATGCTTCACGGTTGAATTGAAACATAAAATCCAAAAATTAAGGATAAATTACGATGGAACGGGTGCTCGAAATCTTCCCTGATGGAAGTCTTTATGAAATGGAAGGCGAGGTGGCAGTAAAAGCGATCGCCACCGAAGGACAAGTGAAATTGCTCTCAAAAACTTTGCGATTCACATTAGCTAAAACATTTACCATTGCTCCTCCCGATAAAGTTCCTCCTCAAGTTATGGAAATAGCCGCTCGGGGAGGGATGACAATCAATCAAGACGGGGTGAATTTGATTAAATCCTTTGAGGGAATCGAGTTAGAAGCCTATCTTGATGCTGTTGGTGTTTGGACAATTGGATACGGACATACCCAAGGCGTATATGAGGGTATGACAATTACGGAAGCACAGGCGGAAGAATTGCTGAGAAAAGATTTAGCAGAATTTGAAGCGTATGTGTCTGAGGCTGTGCAAGTTGATCTCAATGAAAATCAATTTTCGGCGTTAGTGTCTTTTACTTTTAATCTAGGTGCTGGTTCTCTGTTTGAGTCAACGTTGTTAAAGCTGTTAAATCAAGGAGATTTTCAGGGTGCGGCTGACCAATTCCCGCGATGGAATAAGGCAGGGGGTCAAGAATTACCAGGACTAACGCGGCGGCGGAAAGCCGAGAGAGCTTTATTTGTAGGGGAAGATTGGACAGTTTTTTGATATTCAGTAGGTTGGGTTGAAGAAGGAAACCCAACCTACGACTTCTAGAAACAACTTCTGGAACATCAAAAATAATTTTCAACAAAATATATGTGGGAGTTAAAGCGATGAATCGTAATCTTTATGCACTTCTTGTCGGTATCAATGAATATCCCAAGGAACGCGATCGTCTACAGGGCTGCGTGAATGATATCGAAACTGTAAAACAATATTTGGAGCAACGGCTTGCTAGTGATAGTTGCCAACTTCGTATCAAAACACTCTTCGATAGAGAAGCCACTCGTGAAGGAATTATTCAGGGTTTTCGGGAGCATTTATCTCAAGCAAAAAGCAATGATGTTGTTCTTTTTTACTACAGCGGTCATGGTTCGCAAGAAAAGAACATACATGAAGCGTTTTGGCGTTTTGAGCCAGATCGAAAAAATGAAACTTTGTATTGTTATGATAGCAGCCTCCCTGGTAAATGGAATTTGGCAGACAAAGAGCTTGCCAAATTAATCTCAGAGGTCGCAGTCAAAGAGCCTCACATTTGTATTATTCTCGATTGCTGCCATTCCGGCGGTGGTGTGAAGGACGTGTCTCAGGACGTAGTAGAACGTCTTGCTCCTGCGGACGATCGCCCTCGTCCCCTAGACAGCTACCTCTTCAGTGCTGAAGAGTTGACACATTTATGTTCCTCCTCTAGCTCTAGCCTCAGTTCTAAAAATTGGGAATTTCCGCAAGGACGAAATATTCTCATGGCAGCTTGTGAAGATCGGGACACAGCAAAGGAACTGACTATTGATGGTAAGAAACGAGGGATTTTTTCCTACAGCTTGTTAAAAACTTTGGAGCGACCTGGGAAATTAACTTATCGAGAACTATGGCAACAAACTAAAAACACGGTTTCGAGAGAGCTGGCAAAAATATCAAGCACCCAATCTCCTCAACTCGAAGTTACACCTTCAGATAATGGAAATCTACTTTTTCTTGATGGAGCGATCGCAGAACGACCATCTTACTTCACGGTTCGCCACGATCACAAATTAGGCTGGGTTATAGATGGAGGAGCGGTTCACGGCGTTCAACCACCTGCGGGAGAGGAAACAACTTTATTGGCGCTGTTTGATTTTAACGGCAATGTCAATGACTTTAAAGATCCTAATAAATCGATTGGCGAAGCCAAAGTGACGAAGGTATTGCCTCAATTGAGCCACTTAGAAATCACCAGCAATAGTAATAATTTGTCAAAAGAGGTTATCTATAAGGCTGTAGTGATTACTGTGCCTTTGCCAGCACAAGGCGTTTACATTGAGGGTGATGTGACAGGAGTTAAGTTGGCTTCTCAGGCAATTCAGTCTGCTACGATGGGCAACCGTCCTTCTGCCTATATTCGCCAAGTTCCGAACCGCGATGATGCTCAGTTGTACTTGCAGTGTCGTAATCAAGAATATTCCATTCAGCTTAAAGGGGAGGATCGCCCTTTAGTTGCTCCCATTCAAGGTTTCACATTAGATAATGCCAAACTGGCGATCGAGCGTTTTGAGCATATTGCACGTTGGTTGACTATTCGTGACCTCTCTACTCCTCCTGTAAGCAGAATTCAACCTAATGATATTGAGATGGTGCTTTTGTTTGAAGGTGAGAAAAATGCCGCATCCGAAAAGGAAATTCGCAGAGAGTATCAGTATAAAGAGAGAAAATGGCAACCCCCCAGATGCCAACTCAAACTAATAAACAAGAGTCAAACAACTGTGTTTTGCACAGTATTGGATCTGACGGATCGCTTTGCTGTAGCGGCTCCATATTTTGAAGCGGGATATGTACGACTTGAACCTGGACAAGAGGCATTAGCTGGAAATGGAAAGTACATTAAATTCACCGTCGATCCTGAGTTACAAAATTTAGGAATTACTGAAACTAAGGATATTTTCAAGCTGATTGTAAGTACCACCGAATTTGATGCGCGATTAAGCAGTCAGGATGCCTTGGACTTGCCTCGTGCTGCACATAAGAACATCTTCAAACAAAGTACGCTCAATCGTTTGATGGATCGCGCTCAGTTTCGGACGGCTCGATGGGATGAAGAAGAAGCATACGACGACTGGTATACAAAAAAAGTCACCATTACCAGTGTGTTGCCTTCTAAGTAGTTATGACAGCCGCTCATTAGAGCGGCTCCAAATAAAACATCACTGCAACTAAAAAACTGAATTAGCACTTAGTCCCATTTATATTTTTTTAGGAGTTACACCAATGACACGACATGATTTTGAACGTAATTTTGCCATCATTATTGGTATTAATAATTATGCTCAAAGACCATTAAGGGCAGCAAAAAACGATGCGGAAAAACTGGCTCAGATTCTTAGTTCAGAAGAACGAACACTAGATGAGCGGTACAAAGTTTTATTACTTACAGATGAACAGGCTACGCACAGTGAACTGACGAAGTTACTACAAGCTTTGAAAGAAGGAAAAATTCATTTTTCTGATGGAGAAACTGTTGAACTAAAAGATAATAATCGTCTTTTGATTTATTTTTCAGGTCATGGTGTTGCTTCTAGTCTCGAAGATAGTCAGAAAGTCCGCAATGAGGCAGAAAAAGAAAAAATTCTTAATAAGCAATTTTTGCAGTGTCAGGATGGAAAATCATTACCTCTGAAATCTTTGTTTGATGCTCTGAAGCCCCTAAATTGTCGTCACTTACTCCTGATTCTGGACTGCTGCTTTGCAGGTCAAGCAATAAATAATACAGGTCTAGAAGATGTAAGTGTATCTAGGACAGCTAGTTTTGAGGATGACTCAGAGATAAAGTACGAGCGACAATACAAGCTCATGTATTCCCAACCTGCTTGGACAGCGATTACTTCATCGGGTTATGAGGAAGCTCTTGATTCCAAAAATTCTCATCAAATCCATTCCTATTTTGCACGAGCTTTATTCAAAGTTCTGGATTATAAGACTGCGAAAAAATCAGATTATAATGATGACGATATTATCACAGACAACGAAATTTACACTTATCTTAAAAACGATAAATTTGTTAATGAGTATCAATCTCCCCAGAAATTTACCCTGACATTTACGGGCAAAAAACAATCAGGGCAGTATTTTTTTATACTGCCCGATTTTGAGCCAACTAAACTAGAAGAAATTCTAGATCAATTTAGTCCATATAAAGGTCTTTTGTCGTATGAAAAAGGTGATGCTCTCCTATTTAGAGGCAGGAAACGACTTGTGGAGGAATTATTTAAGCGCGTCTACGAGAACAAGCAAAAGTTAACGGTTGTGACTGGCGCATCTGGCTCTGGCAAGTCAAGTTTGGTAAAAGCGGGTCTTCTTGCCAAGATAGAAAAAGAAAATGAGTCACCACAATCTAATACATCTAATAATCCAAAATTATGGAAAATTTTTGGGCCAATTCGTCCTGGTGAGTCTCCTTTTAAGGCATTAGTCAATGCAGTTGAAGTACCTCAAGCGTCTGATAACACGAACATTTCAGAGCTTTCTAAGAAATTAGATTTTTTTTACGAAAAGTTAAATCATAAGTCCATAAACCCCAAAGGTTTTGCGATGCCTGGGAAATTAATTCGCCACGATGAAAATCTTAAAAAAGAAATTGCAGATGTTTTCAACGAATTAACTAACGAATTCATCCAACAATTATCTAATGAGGAATTTTTTTTGTTAGTTATCGATCAATTTGAAGAGTTGGTCACTCTGTGCCAACCATTAGAGCAAGAATATTTTTTGAAGTTACTCGCACAGATGTTAAACAAGTCTGAAAATCTGAAAATTGTCCTAACGGTGCGTTCAGATTTTGAAATTTATTTTCGAGGTTCCTCAACTACCAGCAATTCTCCAGACACTACCACTGATTTAAATATTAGTCAATACTGGAATAAAGAAGCCCGTTTAGTCGTTGATGAGATGAATATTGACGAATTGAAACAGGCAATTGAAAAACCAGCCAGACTTTTTGGTGTGGACTTTGAGTCGGATCAACTCGTTAATGACATTATTGACGATGTTCGAGGAATGCCGGGAGCGTTGGCACTACTCTCATTTACATTAGAAAAACTCTATCAGGATGCTAAAAATCCCTCGGCTCAAAATTCTCGTGAGCCAATAACGATTACCCAACAGCATTACACAGCATTAGGTGGTGTCGCAAAAGCTTTAACTAACAAGGCAACGGACGTATACGACAAACTTGGTAAAAAGTTGCCAGAGAATCATCAAATATCCACCAAAGAAAAGGATAAGGAGGATGAAAAGTTTACTAAGGAATACGAAAGAGAATGCAAAAAACTAGGCAAACCTATTCCTGCCGAGGATGAATCAGCAGGCCAGGTACGCCAAGCAATGATGAAACAGCTTATGCTTCGCATGGTCACAATACAGGGAGGAAAATTAACCAAGCGACCTGTACCTAAATCTGAGTTACAGTATCCTGATTGGCGTTGTAGACACAAAGATGCTACATATCGTATGTGTCAAGTCATCGATCGACTTATCAAGGAGCGCTTGATTGTTTCAAATTTAAACGAGTATGTGAAGAATGGTCAGAAGGTAGAAATGTCCTATGTAGAACCTGCTCACGATGCTCTCATCCTATATTGGGATAAGCTCAGTAAAAAAGATGAGGGAAAAGAACAGGAACAGGAAAATCAAGATCGAGAACAGGGATGGTTGGAAGAACAAGAGGAAAATTGGGGTCTAAGAGAACGGCTCATTACTGAGGCTCAAGATTGGTATGAACGGGAACGCGAATTAAAAAAATATAATACTGAATTAGAGGAAAATTTAAAGTATCTGATCTTATCAGGTATTAAGGTTGCAATAAATATCATACCTCTTATAATTAATAGCTTGATTGAACAAGAAGCCAAAAATGAGTTGTTTAATAAAATAAAATGGGGGATATTAAAATTAGTTACGATTGTGTTAGGAATGTTTTTTATTTTGTTGGGAATTCTGTTGTTACTGGCCTTGGTATTAATATTATTTGACAAACCATTAGTTTTTGTTCCATGGAGCGAGTTTTTAATTGGATTGTTAATTTTCGGTCTTATCGGTCTTGTTCTGATTTGGTTGGGATTATTTTTTATCCATTGGAAATTGGCTTTTAAAGTTTTTAAACTTTTAGCGTTTTTTATCTTTTTCAGATTACTTCGACGAACTAACCCACAGTTAGAACAGAATTATAATTTATCAATCAAGGATAAAAAATCAAATAATACTGTAAATCCAGGTAACTCTCTATGGGAAAATAATACCCGATTAGAGCAGGTTAGGCCGTTTCTCTACTCTCAGGATAGCTGGTTGAATCAGACTGAAACTGAGTTTGTACGGCAAAGTGTCATCCGAAAAAGACAAAGTGAAATTAAGTTATCAGTGGGAGCATTAGTAGTAATAGTAGGGGCTACAATTTTGACAGGAGTTGCTTGGTTGGGACAAAGGGACGCAAGTATTAAGAAAGTTCATGCTCTAACACAATCAGCAGAAGCCAACTTGCAATCAAAAAATGAATTAGAGGCGGCAGTCGATATTTTACGGGCACGAAAAGCTTTTGAGGAAATCAGCTTCAACAAGCCAGACACAGAAAAGGCAGAAGTGCAAAGAACACTTCATAAGGTTTTTTATGCAGCAATAGAACGCAATCGGCTTCAGAATCGAGGACCTGTATATGATATGGCGTTAAGTTCCGATGGGGAACTGCTAGCAGTCGTTGGAAAAAACGATACGGTATTTATATATAAAGTTCCACCTAATAATCAATCCTGGAATTATCAAATCTGGAGTTTTATATCTAAATTTATAAAAAACTTTCGTCTTGTTAAGCAATTAGATAGCCGAGCAGATACAGATAATAAACTAGAACATCTTGATACTTTTTCAACAAAACAAGATAATGTCTATAGTGTGGCATTTTCAAGATTAAAAAACGGCTCGAAATTTTTGGCGACTGGGGCGGCAGACGGAACGGTAAAATTGTGGAAAATTGAACAAATAGACGGCAAAATAAATCCCACTCAAGTTTTCCCAGAACTACCAATTAATACTGAACACAGTGAAGCCACTCAAGAACCATCAATCAACAATAAAAAACGAAGTTCGGTTGTCAAGGCTTTAGCATTCGATCCAGAAGGTAAAAAGCTGGCAATTGGTCGAGAGGACGGCACAGTCACGTTGTGGAATATTGAACAACAGGACGGGAAAGCTATCCCTAAACCTGACGATCGATCGATATCTCTAGGAAAAAAAGAATCAGGGGAATCAGAGAAATTAGAGAGGGTCTATCGCATTGCATTTAGTTCTAAGGGTTTGCTGGCAATTCTTAGAGTAAAAGACATCGAGATATGGGATACCACCAAGAAAAATGAAAAACTACTCCGCACAATACCCGATCAAAATAATGTATACAGCGTGGCATTCACTCCAGACGACAAATTGGCAACTGGGGCAGAAAACGGCACAGTCACGTTGTGGAGTATTGACGAACCTAACAATAAAATAAAAGAATTAATCAAAACAAGACAAGGGGCTGTCTATAGCATGGCATTTAGTGATGATGGGAAACTAGCAACTCGCGGAGCGGATGATAGAGTTATTGTGTGGGATACCTCCTCCTCTAAAAAACTTAACACAATTCAACCGCAGGAAGAAACCTCTCCAATCAAATCTATAGCATCTAGTCTTGACGGTAAAAGGCTAGCAACGGGTGACATGAATGGTACAGTAAGGATTTGGGATGCTTCAGGTAAACCCATTAGGAGAATTAACACAGAGCATAAGTATATCTGGGATTTGGCATTAAGTCCTAATGACAACTTAGTGGCAACTGTTGGAGAAGGTGACAGAGTTAGTATATTCGACACAGTTCGGGGTGGCAACCTCTACAAATCCCAAAATGACAAACAAGTAACACAAGGAAGAATATCTGTTCATAGCGTGGCGTTTACTCGTGACGGCAAATACTTGGCAATTGGTAAAGAAAAAGATGCTGTGACGCTGCTCAGCGTTGAGTCTACTCGTGACGCAAAAAAATGGGCTAGTCCAAAGAAAGATACTGTGACGTTGAAGATTAAAGAAAATATGAGTATAAAAAAACCTGAAGATATTCAGAAAACATTAATCCCAGTAGGAGAAGGAATTTTTTATAGCATAGCGTATAGTCCTGACGGGAAACAGGTAGCAACTTTACGAGCACAGAATATAGATTCTAAACGAGAGGATGAATTAATTCTGTGGTCTACCTCGAATAACGGGGGTACTTGGAATGAGAACCAGATAATCCCACTTCCTCCAGGAAGTGCAAAAAATAAGAGCGTAGCATTCAGAAGCAATGGTTTACTAGCAATTAGTCAACCTGGTGGCGTAGTCCGTTTTTGGGATATCAACCAGAAAACATGGGTTGGATATTTAGAAACGCAACAAGGTAATATCAGTTCTTTAACCTATACTTCTGACAATCTACTGGCAACTGCTGGAGAAGATGGCTTGGTGAAGTTATGGAATTTATGGGTGAACCAACCTATGCAATTCTCACTCCAGTCAAGTCAACTCAGGAGCGTAGTATTCTCTCCCGACAGTACGCGAGTAGCAACTATTGAAAAACAAAGCAACACCTTCAAATTGTGGCAAATCTCAGCCAATAATGAACGTAAACAGCTTGACCTAATGCTGACGGAGGCAAGTCAAGAGCAAAATCAGTTGCTAAAGCAGTCTCTAGATGGGATCGAGAAGGCAATGTTTAGTCCTGACGGTAATCGACTGGCAACTATTGACAATAACGGCAAAGTAAAACTGTGGGATATCTCTAAGGATCGAGATCGAGCTAAACTGCTTTATTCCCATGAGAAAAATCAGCCGTCCAATGAGCCTAAAGAACCAACGCTAAGTCAACTCAGGATTACTAATGTGGCGTTCAGTCCTAACGGTAATCTACTGGCAACTATTGACAAAGACAGCAAAGTAGAACTGTGGAATATCTCGAATGGTCAATATTCTAAGTTAGAAAATCAGCAATCAAATGAGCCACAAGAACTAAACAATGTTACTAATGTGGCGTTCAGTCCTGACGGCAAAATACTGGCAACTATTAACAATAGGAATACAGTTAACCTGTGGGACATCTCAGGAAGCCAACTTAAACAACCAAAAGACTCAATCCCAACGGAGCAAGACGAGGTGAGTAGCATAGCGTTCAGTAGTAAACGCGATCTACTAGCCACGGGTGCAAAAGACGGCACAGTCAGGTTGGGTGATACTTCTGGCAAGCTTTTCCACCAAATCAATACACTGCAAGGCAAAGTCAAAAGCGTAATCTTCAGTCCTGACGGTAAGCTGCTAGCAACTATTGGAGAAAAAGAACTAGCAACTATTGGAGAAAAAGAAAATACTCTTAAAGTATGGTATGTCTTGGGGGATAAGCTCCGGCCATTTAAAGCAGAGCAACCAAGAATTTCTAGCGTAGCGTTCAATTCTGACAGCACCGAACTAGCAACTGCTAAAGATAACGGCTGGATTAACCTGTGGCAACTCGGTGGCAATAAAGACCTTAGCAATGAAAATCAATTGATGAAAGGGGTCTGTGATTTGGTTAAGGATTATATAGAGAATAGCCCGGATGTTGAACCTAGCGATCGAGAATTATGTCCTCAACCAAGTGATCACATTACAACCAACCAGCCAATCACGACTAGCAATAATAGTCAAGTAGCAACCCCTACAAATTCCAACCAGTCTACTCAGAGCGAAGCGAGCGCCACTGATAAAATCAGCATTAGTAACAACATTCTCGTACCAAGCCCTACTAATCCCGATTTGCAGTCCGCACTGCAAGCGATCGAAGCTAGGGCTTTTGAGACAGCCAGTTACTACTTAGAACGCTCCCTACAGAAGAAGCGTAATAATCCAGAAGCCCTAATTTATCTCAACAATACCCGAATTGGCAATCTCCAATCTTATACGATCGCAGTACCTGTTCCACTTACAAGCAATCCCAACGGCGCATTAGAAATCCTGCGCGGAGTTGCTCAAGCTCAACAAGAATTTAACCTGTGGGCAAAGAATCAGCAGGGTGTCATACCGATACGGGTGTTAATTGCTGACGATCGCAACGATCCCAAAACTGCTAAAGAAATCGCTGAAGAATTAGCTAAAAATTCAGAACTTCTTGGAGTTGTCGGACATTTTGCTAGCGATGTAACTAGGGAAGCAGCCACAGTTTACAACAGCAAAGGATTAGTGGCAATTTCTCCAGTCAGTACCTCGGATGAATTGTCAAATGTGCTTGGTCAATACGTCTTTCGCACTGTACCCAGAGATAGTTTAGCTGGTGAAAAATTGGCTAACTATATGCTTGAGAAAATGGGAAACAAAAAAGCTGTTGTGTTTTATAACTCCCAAAGTGAGTATAGTCGATCTCTCAAATCAGCATTTGAGTCTGTTGTTTCTAGGGAAAGAGGGCAAGTACTGCCAGCAGTTGACCTATCCCCTGCCAATTTTAATGCAGATAATGCGATTCCAAAAGAAGCTGAAGTGCTAGTCTTACTGCCAAGCACCGAAAAACTAGATGAAGCGCTCAAAATTATCGAAGCAAACAAGCGACGGCTGCCTATCTTAGCGGGAGATGATGTTTATAGCTTGAAAACTTTGCAAGAAGGTCAAGATAATGCAGTAGGCATGATACTAGGAATTTCTTGGCATATTGACCCATCCGGTAAAGGCTTTACAGGAACCTCTAAAAACCTTTGGAATGCAGATGTTAACTGGCGAACTGCCATGTCTTACGATGCTGCTAAAGCTTTAATAGGAGCAATTAAGCAACATCCAGATCGCCAGAAAATAGCAGAAACTCTGCGTTCAGAAGGTTTAGATCCTAATCAAGCACAATTTAGTGCTGAGGGAGCAAGCGGAAAGATACAATTTGACAAATCGGGCGAACGTCTCAACCCAACAATTCAACTTGTCACAGTCAAGAAAAAGCCTTCCCGTTCCCGCTCTAACACTGGCTATGATTTTGAGCTAGTAGTAGAAGAGCAAAAATAGACTGTGGCCAGGGAATGCGATCGCCCAAAACTTCCTCACCACAGTAAGCTGAAAAATAGTCGCAGACTGTGGTAGGATTTTGTGCTGTAACTGAAACCACAGCCCCTAGACAAACCATAAGTAAAGCAGTAGCCAGAATTTTCAACTGTTTGGGTTTCATACTTAAGCAGTCCATATTAAGTCATTTTAGAGAAGTTTGAAATTGAGACAGTGTTGCTTGTGGGCGATTGCAAGGAAAAAGGAAGCAGTCGATGCGATCGCGGAATTTCCAGCAACGGTTTCAGCAATTAATAACGTCCGGTGAAACCTCGGCGGTTGCTATAATTCCAAATAATCAAATCAAGATTAAGCGTGTCACCAGCAAACTCTCAACAACAAACACCTCTATTAGATGCCTTGCGCGATCGCACAAATCATCCGCACGCCCCATTCTACGCCCCCGGACACAAAGGCGGACAAGGAATCTCTCAACCCCTAATTGACTTATTCGGTGCAGCAGTATTTCGTTCGGATTTGCCCGAATTGCCGGAGTTAGACAATCTCTTTAACCCAGAAAGTGCAATTGCCCAAGCTCAAGACTTAGCCGCCGCAGCATTTGGAGCCCAATCAACTCGGTTTTTGGCTAACGGTTCGACTTGCGGAATTATCGCCGCCATTTTAGCAACTTGCGGCCCCGGCGATAAAATTATCTTGCCTCGAAATATCCACTCCTCGGCGATTTCAGGTTTAATTTTATCGGGTGCAATTCCAATTTTTGTCAATCCAGAGTACAACTCGGATTGGGATATTGCCAACAGCGTCACCCCAGAAGCCACAGCCGCAGCATTAGAACAACATCCCGACGCCAAAGCAGTAATGATAGTTTACCCAACCTATCACGGCGTCTGCGGGGATTTGCGGGCGATCGTCCAAATTACCCATCAATACAACATACCGTTATTAGTAGACGAAGCCCACGGCGCACACTTTAACTTTCATCCAAACTTGCCAGAACCGGCACTGTCAGCCGGCGCCGATTTAACAGTACAATCAATCCACAAAACCCTCGGTGCAATGACACAAGCATCGATGCTGCACGTCAAGGGCGATCGCATAGATATCCAAAAATTAAATAAAGCATTGCAGCTAGTACAATCTACCAGTCCCAGTTATATACTATTAGCATCCCTAGACGCAGCCCGCCAACAAATCGCACTCCACGGCGAACAGTTAATGGCGCAAACTTTACAGCTAGCAGAAAAAGCGCGATCGCGCATCAGTCAAATTCCCGGATTATCAGTTTTAGAACCGTTAAATACACCGGGTTTTGCAGCATTAGACAGAACCAGGCTAACAGTAAAAGTATCCAATTTAGGAATCACAGGATTTGCCGCTGATGAAATTCTGCACTCTCAACTCGGTGTGACGGCAGAATTACCAATGCCGCAACATTTAACATTTATTATCAGCTTGGGAAATACAGAATCAGATATTGACAATCTAGTTAAAGCTTGTACTCTTTTAGAAGGAAGAACGAAGAAGGAAGAAGGAAGTTCGGCAACGAGCACTGTACAAGATGTAACGGATGTCAGGAAGAAGGAAGAAGTCCGAAAGAAGAAGTCCGAGAGAAGAAGTCCGATGTCCGATGGAAGATTGGCCCACTCTCCCACTCTCCCACTCTCCCCCTCTCCCCCTCTCCTCTCCCCTCGCGAGGCCTTCTTTTTCCCAGCGGAAACAGTACCCGCAGGCAAAGCAGTCGATCGCCTGTGCGCCGAACTCATCTGTCCCTATCCCCCAGGAATACCAGTCCTGATGCCCGGTGAAATCATTACCCCAGCAGCCGTTGACTACCTGCAACAAATCCTTGCCGCCGGCGGAAAAATCACAGGTTGCAGCGATCCCGGCCTCCAAACTCTCAAGGTTGTGCGACAGTAAATATTAAGGCTTGGGGGAAATTGGCAGAATTTCTACTAATTCTTCCACGAGTTCCAACTGCCGTCTTGCTTCAATCAAAAATCAAAAATCAAAAATATAACTATGCTTTGGCCCTACGTCACTCCAGGCATCCCGGATGACTTATTTGAACGTTTACCGGGAATTCCCATGAGTAAGCGAGAAGTCCGACTGCTGTTAATCTCCCACCTGCGGCTGCAAGCAGATTCAGTGGTGTGGGACATCGGTGCAGGTACTGGTACGATCGCCGTAGAAACAGGTTTGCTGTGTCCCAAAGGTCGGATTATCGCCGTCGAAAGGGACGAAGAAGTAGCAAGCTTGATTCGCAGAAATTGCGATCGATTCGAGCTCGACAACGTAGAAGTCATAGAAGGCAGTGCCCCGGAATGCCTGGAAAACCTGCCCCAACCCCCCCACCGAGTCTGCATCGAAGGAGGTCGCCCCATTAAAGCGATTCTCCAAGAAGTCTGGCGGTACTTGCAACCCCACGGTAGAGTGGTCGCCACAGCCTCGAATTTAGAAAATCTTTACGCCCTTTCCGAAGGCTTCGCCGAGTTGCAAGTCCGCAACATCGAGGTAGTCCAGTCCGCCGTCAACCGCTTGGAGACTCGCGGCCTCAGTCAAACCTTTGCCGCCGTCAATCCCATATTTATTCTCAGCGGCGAAAAGCTGGATTAGAAGCAAGAAGAAGGCACGACACGAATTTTGACACGGATACACGAATTAATTCTGTAATTCTTAATCTTTTTTAAGTTCACTTAACCTTCATACTTAAGAATAGGGGCCACCATAGCTGGATTGACCGCCTGACTTGAGATATTGGATAACGGATGGGGGATGGGGGTTAGTTGTGCAAGGGATCAACTCGTGCTCTAGAAAAATCCAAAATCTCCAATCCAAAATCCAAAATCCAAAATCCAAAATCGAATGATCCGCCGCCGTCTGCAAGAGAAATTCATTTTATGCCTTGGTCTCGTATCCTGAGTGGAATAGTTGCGATCGCCCTTGCTTTGGGAATGATTATTATGGGCGGATGGTACTTCACCGTCGGCTTTGGAGTCATCGTCTACCTAGGCCAATTGGAATATTTTCAATTAGCCAGGGCTAAAGGCATTGCGCCCGCTGCCAAAACTACCTTAGCCGTCAGTCAAGGGCTATTGATTACTGCCGCCCTAGCACCGGAACTCGTAGACGCCATGTTCCCCTTAGCGGGAACCTTAATTTGTTTCTACCTGTTATTCCAACCTAAATTATCGACGATCGCCGATATTGCCTCCTCAGTTTTAGGATTGTTCTACGGCGGTTATTTGCCCAGCTATTGGGTACGCCTGCGAGTGGGCCTCGACCCAGCCAATCTTGCTACAACCCAACTTTCGCAAGCAGTAGCAAGCAATTTGCCGGTTAACATTTACCCGTCCCCGTCTTGGACAAATTCCAGCCACATATCTTTAGGATTGACTTCGCTGCTGCTGGCTTTCTTCTGCATCTGGGCCGCTGACATTGGGGCTTATTTTGTCGGCAAATTCTTCGGCCGCACTAGCCTGTCCCATATCAGCCCCAAAAAAACCGTTGAAGGTGCAGTATTTGGAGTTTGCGGCAGCATCGCCGTGGCAGTCGCTGGGTCTTGGTATTTACACTGGCCGGGGTGGCCGTATACTGGGGCTGCTTTTGGTCTGTTGATTGGGGTTGCTAGCCTGTTGGGAGATTTAACTGAGTCGATGATGAAGCGAGACGCCGGCGTTAAGGATTCGGGACAGTTGATCCCCGGTCACGGCGGCATTCTCGATCGCACCGACAGTTATGTTTTTACCGCACCGTTAGTCTACTATTTTGTGACTTTATTTTTGCCCGCGATCGACTCTTTTTTAATTAATCGGTAATTGGGAATTGGTAATTGGGAATTGGGCATGGGGAATTGGGAATTGGTAATTGGGCATTGGGCATGGGGTATGGGGAATTGGGCATGGGGAATTGGGCATGGGGAATTGGGCATTGGGGATGGGGTATGTATTCCCAGGCTCTACCGAAGAACCAGGTTAAAGTCAACAGTCAACAGTCAACAGTCAACAGTCAAGTAAGTAGAACGGCGTAAATATTTGTAGTTGGAATGAGGCAGGAGGCAGCTATGCTGAAGGCAGGAGGGAAGAGGGTTTCAGCCTCATTTATTTTTCTTAACACAGTTGTGTTTTTTCCCACAGACTTACTTAACTAAGGCAAAACTCTAATTCCTCCCCGACAAACAATCTCCCCCGGACTCAAAATCAATTCTTCAATCTCAACTTCCTGCCCAAAATCAATTTTAAAACCATTGAAATCACTGCTCTTTAATTCTCCATTCATTTCGATTTCTGGTGATTCAAACATCAATTCGCGACCGCTGGCTATCCGCAAACCAGTCCGCAATACCAAAGGAATTTGCCTACCGCCAGCGCGAAAAATAGTCGCCGAAAGCGTTAACAAACCTGCCTCAATAGCAATCTGCGAATTTTGCAACTTCAGCGACTGTTCCCTATCTGTCAGCGGCAGCATTGGCAGCAAAAATTCGCTCAAAGCATCAGCCAGCAAAGGCGCTTTCAGCGACGCATTCAAATCCGTTTGGCTGAGCCTCAAAACGCCTGTCACGGGAACGGATTCCAGGAGGCGCAGGGGTTGGCCTTTGAGAGCTTGACCGAGGTTGATGCGAATGCCGCAGCCCTCTATGGCAACTTCAGTTAGGTGTAGTCCTTTATACACAGCACCGCGAGCTGCAGCCGTGACTTTGGGGATCGCACCGCTGAAGATTTGTCGATCGCTCCCCTCAATTTTCACCTTCAAGTCGTCCACCTGCTGAACTTGCGATCGCAGCCACAACTGCACCGCCGGAGACAGCACCGCGCTCGCGATCCGGCTGCCTTGACTCGGCGAAGGTCTCCCGGGCTCCTCGCCGAGATTAACAGTCCCACCAGAGCCAGCAGCGCCATCTTTATTGTTGAATTGAAGAGAGTTTCGATCGACAGTCATAAAGAATTTCAAAATATAAACCTTAATATTCAAGCACAGAAATTTAACTAGAACTTGCGCATCCGGCCTCAAAAACCCCTTTGATTCACAGATATATTGCCGTAAACCTCATATTTTTAAAGAAACCGGGTTCATGAGCGCAACTCCTATTAACTCCAAAACCAAGCTGAAATCTCGCCTCAGCAACGCCAGAAGCAGAAAAATTCTCACCTTTTCCCCCCTTGGGATCTTTCCTGAGTTCCTGAGTTGTGCGATCCCGAGGAAAAATTCGCGATCGAGCGTATAAATTTAACCATCAGTACGGGATTTATGGTAGTGTTGGTTTAGGGTTTGGTCAAACCCACACCTCTCAAACCAGCCGCACAGCAACGGTGCAAACCTGTGCCTACCGGGAGTCTTTTCCTCGTAGTTTTTGCACAACATTCAGGGTCATGCCATCAGGACAATCTGCATCAAGCCGGGCGTGCTGTAATGATTGGTCAGCATTATAATTTATTCCCCACCAGGAATTGAGCATCAGTAGTAAGGTTGAGCAATTAACCGTGTCGTGTTTCCTACCCCACCGCTCGCTCGTTGGGGGTTTCCACACTCCCGTCATGTCTGATGAAAGGCTGCAAAAAATCCTCGCCCAGTGGGGCATTGCCTCTCGCCGTCTTGCAGAACAGATGATTGTAGCTGGACGAGTCCGAGTTAATGGCAATATTGTTCATTTAGGACAAAAAGCGAATCCCGATCGCGATCTCATCCAAGTCGATGGAGTCCCGCTGAAACCAACGGATCGACCGGCAGAGGTCTATATGTTGCTCAACAAGCCGGCAGGCGTCGTTTCTACTTGCAGCGATCCCAGGGCAAGATCGAAAGTTCTCGACCTGCTGCCGCCCAAACTGCGCTTTGGTCAAGGCATCCACCCCGTAGGACGCTTAGATGCAGATTCCACCGGCGCCCTCTTGCTCACCAATGATGGTAAGCTGACATTTTCTTTGACTCATCCACGTCACTCGATCGCCAAAACTTATCAGGTTTGGGTGAGCGGCGATCCCCCGGAACCCATACTGGAAGCGTGGCGTCAGGGCATCATCTTGTCAGGCAGAAAGACTTTGCCGGCGAAAGTTAAAGTTCTCGATCGCGCGCGAGACCAAACTCTGTTAGAAATCATTCTATCAGAAGGCAGAAACCGACAGATTCGGCGAACTGCCGAACAGTTGGGATATCCCGTGGTGCGCCTGCACCGCACAGCCATCGGCCCGATTCAATTGCAGCGGCCCGGTTCGCCAATATTGCCACCAGGCTGCTGCCGACCCCTAGAAGATGCGGAAATTATTTATTTATGGAATCTAGTCAACCTAACATCAATAAGCGTGCCAGTAAATTCCCCGGAGCACAGCATATGACAAAGAATTTATTGTTTTTATTCTTCAAAACAACTAAGCAGAAACTGCACTCCCAAGAGCCAGAACCAGCTCAGAAGAAGCTAGCGGAAATAGGAGCTCAACTCCGCCAGTACCGCGAACAGCAGTCGATTTGTTTGGACAAAGTAGCTGTGGTAACAATGATTCGGCGGAATCTGCTGCAAGCAATTGAGGACGGTCAACTCGACCAACTTCCCGAACCAGTCTACACTCAGGGTTTGATCAAGCGCTACGCTGAAGCAATGGGTTTGGACGGAAATCAGTTTGCCGACTTTTTCCCGATCGAACCGCCGCCCCGATCGAAAACCAAGCTATCCTGGCAAGATGGGCCTCAATTGCGCCCGATGCACCTCTACCTCTTTTACACATTTCTAATTATCTGTTCGGTCAATGTCTTATCTCAGTTGATGAGCGGTTCTGTTACCGCAAAAAACGGTGCGGGAGCCGAAGAACTCGCACTTGGGCAACAAGAACAAGCTCGTTTAGCTGCTGAGGCATCCAACCCCTTAAAAAATCAGCAACCGGATAGTTACGCGGCGGTGGAAGCAGCAAGAACCGGTCAACGCTTAGATAAATCTGGCAATAAACCAGTGATGGTTAGCGTCACTTTTAAAGCAGAATCGTGGATGCAGGTTGAAGTCGATGGCAAAACAGAATTTGAAGGAATTTTGCCTTCAGGGACTGTACGCACCTGGCAAGCTCAAAAGCAATTGGTAGTTGTAGCTGGTAACGCCGGCGGGGTAATGGTTGCCGTCAATAACGGACAAGCCGAACAACTCGGAGTTCCTGGAGTCGTCAAAGAAGTAGTTTTTAAAGCAGACGACCTCAAGCCTGCAACACCGCCCAAAAATGAAGGGTAAGTGTTAATTTGTTATTGTTAATGGGTAATCGGGAATAGGTAATGGCTGGCAGTCCACAGCTTTTAATTAGAATATCCGTCTTGATGGACTCATTACCAATTACCAATTACCCATTATATCAAACCCGGTTGCATCGGAATAGTCAAATCCAGTCAACCGTCAACAATTCCCGATGGTGCAACCGGAATCAAGAGAATTCATCTGCGTAAATCTGTGTTTATCGGCCCTCATCTGCGGTCAAAAAAAGAGAATTGCTGAACCGCAGATGACAAGAGATTGACGCACATTGACGCAGATGAAAAGAATAGAGATAGGAATAATCCCGATGCTAACAGATTTGATATTACCCATTAACTATTACCAATTACCCACTACCAACTACCCCTTACCGACGATCAATTTTTATTGGGAGCGCGACCGGAGATGTAAGTCATGCTTTTGAGCCGATCGCCCACTTCCCCATTCAAAGCTTCGGGCCGATACCGCCATCCCCAATTTCCCTCTGGTTTCCCCGGAAAATTCATCCGCGCGTCCGTACCCAAACCCAACAAATCTTGAAACGGCACAATTGCCATATTAGCAACAGAAATCCAGCCCATGCGGATTAAAGACCAGTGAATTCCTTGGGGATCGATGCAGCCCAAATAACGTAAAACCTCATCTCTTTCGTAGTTTTGCAGTTGATTAAACCAGCCGACAGTCGTGTCGTTGTCGTGGGTGCCGGTGTAAACTACGCAGTTGCGATCGTAGTTGAAAGGCAAAAAAGGATCGCCAGGGCCTGCGCCGAAAGCAAACTGCAAAATCTTCATTCCTGGAAACTCGTATCGATCGCGCAAAGCTTCCACTTCTGGAGTAATTACCCCTAAATCTTCAGCGATAATCGGCAAGTCGCCAAACTTCTCGTTAATTAGATCTAACAAAGCTGTTCCCGGTGCTTTAATCCACTCTCCCTCGATCGCAGTTTCTTGTCCGCGCTTCACCGCCCAGTAAGCCTCAAATCCTCGAAAGTGGTCGATACGAGTTACGTCTACATAAGCGAAAATCGCTTCAAAACGCTCAACCCACCACTCGAAATTATTTGCTTGCAACTTCTCCCAATTGTATACGGGGTTGCCCCACAATTGACCTGTATTGCTGAAGTAATCTGGGGGAACTCCTGCCATTAAAGCTGCTTCTCCGGTGGCTTCATCCAAGCAGAACGTTTCTGGATGAGACCACACATCCGCGCTGTCGTGAGCTACATAAATCGGAATGTCGCCAATAATTTTAATGTCCCGCAGGTTAGCATAGCGTTTCAACTCCGTCCACTGGCGAAAAAATTCAAACTGAACGTATTTGTAGTAATAAATCTCAGCATTTAGCTGCTGGCGCCACTTCTCTACCGACTCGGGTTTTCGACGGGCAATTTCTGGTTCCCAATTGTTCCAGCTAACACCGCCAAAGTTATCTTTTAGTGCCATAAATAAGGCGTAATCTTCCAGCCAATTCTCTTTGCTTTCGCAAAAAGCTGAGAATTCTTTTTGCTGGATAGGAGATGCTTTGGCTTGGAAGTTTTCGCAAGCTTTTTTGAGCAGAGGCACTTTCAGGGCGATCGCCCGCTCGAAGTCTACATAATCCAGCGGAAATTCTGGCAAATTAGCGAAGTCTTCATCTGCGAGCAATTGCTCGTCCCGCAGCAGTTCTGGGTTGATCAGCAGCGGATTTCCCGCCATTGCTGAATAGCACGAATAAGGAGAATTGCCGTATCCTGTCGGGCCCAGCGGCAGTATCTGCCAGTATTGCTGGTCGCTCTCTACTAAAAAGTCAATAAAGCGATATGCTTCTATTCCCATGTCTCCAATGCCAAATCGACTGGGAAAGGATGTGGGGTGGAGTAGAATGCCGCTCGATCGGGGAAAAAGCATAATCTATCTAAAGATATAGGATTTAAACATTGACAATTTGACCGATATTCCCTATCACTTAAACTTTGCAGTTTTTAGGGCGATTGTCAGGGCAAATACTTTTGTGATTGTCTCATATTTTCTGCGGGAACGTGCTTGCTAAATATTTTGACGGCACTCTACTCACCACTGGTGAGTCAAGAGGAAAACATCAAAATCAGAAGTTATGCGATCGCCCCGGTTTCGCAACTAGGTTTTTTTACTCAAGCTCCTCTGCTGCAACAAAGTATTTTGGTCGAGCGCACCTGGTTTCTGCCTAAGTTTTGAAGATAACGTTTTTTTCGCTTTCGCCCTATCTCTCTGCAGTAGTAAATTGCCCGCCACAAATCAGCCATCGCTTCAGCAGAGCCAATGCACAAATCAGCCGGCTGTTTTTGTATCTCAAAAAACAGTCGGCTGCGGAATTACCTGAAAAGAGGCTGAGTTTAAGCTTGCTTGTTCAACAATTTCTGCACTTGTTTGAGAGCTATAGCGCCGACGTTGTAAGCAGCCCAGCCGCCCGCCAACAATACGGGCATCAATACTATTAGTATGCGGAAGTCAAAATCCATGAGTTCTCCTCCTAAAGTTTTTTAACAAATTCTCATAATCTATTTGTATCTCATTTTGTCACCATTCTCCTGAGTCTTTAACCAAATATTGTCGGCTTTAAACGGAACTTACCCCGCACATAAGATTCATTTCTTCTGAAACCATTACAGGGCAAGACTTTCCTGGAGCGGGAAAATCAAGTACATGACTACAACTTTTTACAACCCTTATGTGGAGCGGGTTTGAGTTAATTTTATGATACAGCAATACTTTGGTTCTAAATATTAAGAAAATCTTAAATACATGGCTACAAAATTGGAACTGCCAAATAGCTAAAACGAATACGGCTCAAAGAATACAGCCACCGAAACTACCCCCTGCAGGGGTAAGTTCCGTTTAAAAGTTCCTGGGCCACTAGCAGCCGGATACGCAGGAGGACATCGCTCCGCAAGATGAGAGCGAAAGCAAAACTCCTGGGCGGGAGCTCGGCATTCGCTGCACCAATTATCCCACAATCTGTTTTGCAATCCCTTCCACAACCTTAGTTAGAGGGTCGTTGGGGAAGTGCAGCGCAAACACTCCCTTGCTGGCGAGCAGCATCATCTGGTCGCTGTGGGGCAGTACCCCTGCCACTGGGATGTTGTAAATACTCTCTACTTGCTGCTTCAAATCGTCGAAATCCAGGGATTCTGGGGCTTTATTGATCGTCATCAAAATCTTGGGAACTTCTAATTTGCGGGCCACATCTACCGTGACAGCCGTTCCCTGAAAATCTTGCTGATCCGGACGCAAAATCAGCAGCAGGATGTCGGAAATGGTGATGCTGAGGAGGGTTTCTTCGTTGAGCCCCGGGTGCGTGTCGATAAATAGGTAGTCTAAGTTCAGAACCTCGATCAGTTCTTGAAAGCCGTCGGTAAGCAGTCCCACGTCGTAGCCTTCCCGCAAAACTCGCGCTATCTCCCCTGCTTTAATGCTCGAAGGAATCAGGTAGAGACTGCCGTTACTGGCTAATTTTGGCAGCAGCGAACTCACATTGTAGGCCGTATCGGCGATCGGACACCGGCCCCACAGGTAATCGTTCAGGCAGCGATCCATGTTGCTCTCGCTGAAACCGAACAGCACGTGAATCCCCGGTGATTGAATGTCTGTGTCCACAATGGCGACCCGATTTCCGCCGCGAGCGATAATAGATGCCAGGTTTGCTGTCGTGTTCGATTTGCCAGTTCCGCCCCGATAAGAGTGGACAGAGATGATTTTGGACATGATCTGCGTATGAGGGTAAGAAACGGGGAGAACCCATTATGATGCAATTCTCGATGCATTCGAGTTCTCTGTCATTCTTCCTTGCCCCCCAAATCCTCCTTATCTGTTAAACTATCAATTTTTTCATCTTTTATCATCTTTTGGGCGCCCCTGCGCTGCCGCATCTGTTTGGCTTTGGTTTGCAAATCGCTGAACTCGTCATCATGTTTAGTTTCGGCTGAACTAGCACCACAACGGGTATCGTTCGGGACACCCGTTGGAGAGGCGCTTTCCGATTCAGTCACGGCGGCGCGCTGCTTTTGCTGTGTGGCTTTTTCCTGCAACTGATTTAAATATTCGTCTGTCTGACTTTCGGCATTGGGAAGCTCTGGGCTACTGGCAATTATTTCTTGGGGATCGGAAGGTGCTTTTTCAGAGCTTTCTTTTTTGCTAATCCTCAGTTTATCTTTCTTTTGCTGCAATTCTTTAAAGAAATCCGATTCTGTGATTTCTGCGACTTGCTGTTCTTTTTTGGCTTGGTCTATTTCGATTTTGAAAACTTGTTTTACTCGATCGCTAATTGCTTTCCCGTATCCGGCTTTATTAAATCTGTCTGCTGATACTATGCTACCGCCAGTTAAGATTAATGCTAAGGCTGGCGCTGCCACAGGCACCCACCCTCCCAACAGAAAAATCCCAAAGCCGATCGCGCAACACCCGGACAGTATTGCTCCGAATGTCAGCGCCAACCGCACTGGGTGAGTCATCCGCGATGCCAAGGTTCCTCCCACAATTGACCATGCCGAAATCCACAAGATTTCTGCCCATTCCGGCCAAAACCAAAACATCGGTCTGTTGTCTAAAACTGCACTCAAAATTTGGCTGACTACTTGTGCGTGTGCCACGATCCCCGGCATGAATTGGTTGCTTTGCTTTCGCGCACTGTAAGGAGTATAAAAGAAATCTTTAACGGTTTCTGTGGTATAGCCGATCAGCACTATTTTATCTTTAACTAAATTCGGGTCAACTTTCCCTTCTAAAACATCCGTAATTCTGACTTGGTTTGCCACCTGCTGCCTCGAACGATAGTTAATTAGTATTTGATATCCTCTGGCATCGGCATTTCTGTATCCTCCGTCATTGCTTTCTAGTTGTTTGAATTGGGTTTTTCCCAGCCATAAAGATTGATCGGGTGCCAGTTTGGGAGAGATTTTTTGTCCTTGCAGGTAGCGGAGTGCTAGCTGGAGGTTGAATGAAAATAAAACTTGAGAACTGTCATTGCAAAGATGTTTTTGAACCGAGGAATTGCCTTCAATTATCGGCGGTTTCATAAATAATAAAGCCCTGCGGAGTATGCCGCCCGGATCGACTCCGAAATCAGCAAATCCTACCCGGTTTGTTGGCATTCCTGGGGGAGGCGGAGAACCGGGATTGTCCGGGCTTCCGTCGGTGACTAAACATACTCCAATAATTCGATCGCTTTTTTGTAAAACTTTAGTTAATTCCTGGCGGCCGTCTCCTAAAGGTACGTCTCGCAGTACATCTAAACCGATGACTGCTGGCTGCATTTTTTCCAGTTTTTGTAAGATTTCAGCTATTTTGCGATCGGATATCGGCCACTGTTTCAGTTTCTGAATGTCTGCTTCGGTAATCCCCACTACTAGCAAGCGCGAGTCTGGCTTTTCGTCGGAACGCCACCTCAGCATTTGATCGTAAGCGCTTAATTCTACTGGTTCGAGTATTCCTAGCTGTCTGGCCCCCATCAAGGACAATGTTACTGCCGCGCTGGCAATTAATACAGACCTAGCAAATGCTAGTGATGGTTTATACATTTGACTCAATTGAGCCGTTGCCGATCGAATTTTGTTAGATATTTTATTCATTATCCCAGCATAAAAGTTTGATTTGTTTCTGGAACAGCAGTTGTTTCGCCTTTGCCGCCTGCCGGAGACTTCATCCATCTTAGAACACCGGGAAACTCCGAGCGCTTTGTAACAAAATTTTACAGTTTGCCGCCCTCAAATGTATGCAATGATACTCGCGACCTAAGTACCCTGATTTTTCGGACGGAGAATCCACTTGCCGATAGAATTAATTAATGTTATTGATGATATGTCAAGGTTCAAATTGTGTATCTGTGCCCTCGACTAGCTGCTCAAAAATATTTGTCGGCATCAGCGAATGCCTGTGTTTGCAATATTATAGTGAAAGGTACAACAAAATGAAACGTTTTCTACATCGGGCTACACTTGCGGTCGCCTTATCTGCGATCGCAGCTACCGTCACCAGTTCGCTTGCACCGATGCGGGTACAATCCCAGGCGATTTTGCTGAGTCAAAATGTTAATTTCAAGCCTCCCGATGTCACAGCCCCCGGCAGCCGACAAGGAGGGACACATCGCGGCAGCAAGCTTTGTCCGGCGGGTTTGTCTATTACTCCTTTAGTGCCTCCAACTAATATCGGTTTAACCCTAACAGAGTCTCCCACAATTTTTGTCTATGTTCCTCAAACCTCGGCAAAAATAGAGTTTACTGTCCTCAACGACAAGGAAGAGGAATTGGTCTACGAAAAAACATTTAAACTTGACAAATATGGGATTGTTGGAGTAACCATTCCTGCTATGGGCAACAACAAATCCCTTGAAGTTGGTAAGCGATACGTGTGGTCATTTTCGCTAGTTTGCGACCCCGAAGACCGATCTGGAGATTTAGTTGTTAAAGGGTTCGTGCAGCGAATTGAACCCCAGGCAACTCTCAAGAGCGATTTGGCAAATACCGACCAGATGACTAGGCTCAACGTTTACGCTACAAATGGGATTTGGTACGAAACTCTCGCTACTTTAGCCCAAATGCGGCGCCAGACACCCGGGGATGCGAGGCTGACAGCAAAGTGGACGCAATTGTTGGAGTCCCAAGGACTGGAATCAGTTGCAGCTCAACCGCTGCTGGTTGAGCCTCTTTAAAGCTCGCTATTTCTGGAAATTTTGTCGGTCTGCCGATGGCGATGTGAAAATTGACCCATTTACTAGATCGCGCCCCGGGGTAAAACTCCGGGTTAACATTTAGATATGCGCTCTATAAATATTTCTACAAGTTGGTGGAAAAATGAAACGTTTTATACATTTTACTGCACTGGCGATGACTGTATTGGCGATCGCAGTTACTCTCCCCAGTTTGCTTGCACCGATGCAGGCTGTGCCTGCACCCATTCTGCTGAGTCAGAATGTTAATTTCAAACCCCCAGATGTCACAGCCCCAGACAACCGGCAAGGGGGGACTCATCGAGGCTGTCAGTTGCGCAAAGGTTTATCTATTACTCCCTTAATACCTGAAAGCAATATTGGTTTAACGCTAACAGAGTCGCCAACATTTTTTGTATATGTTTCTCAACCTGCGGCTCAAATAGAGTTTATTTTGCTAAACGAGGATGAATCCGAAGTAGTTTACGAAACTACTTTAAAAAATGACAAAGCCGGAATTGTTGGAGTTAGCCTTTCTGAGAAAGGCAAGACACAAAATATAGAGGTTGGTAAGCGATATGTGTGGTCGTTTGCACTAGCCTGCGATCCTCTGGAGCGTTCGGGAGATTATATTGTTAAAGGATGGATGCAGCGAATTGAACCCCAGGCAAATCTCAAGAACGATTTGGCAAATCCCGACCCTATGGCTAAGGTGATTGCTTATGCTAAAAATGGGATTTGGTACGAGACTCTTGCTACTCTAGCCGAAATGCGCAGCCTCGCACCCGATGATGCGCGCCTGACGACCGAGTGGACGAAATTGTTGCAGTCCCAAGGACTAGAATCGATTGCTACTCAACCGCTAGTTCAGTCTTTTTAATAACGACTCTTGACCAATTAATGCTGAGTGTTTGCACAGTCAATTCTTCAATTATTCAATTCTTCAATCCAGTGACCGAAAGCAGCCAGGGTACAAGCCCCCCTATTTAGAGGTGCAGAACTAAAAAACATAGTATCCGATAACAATTCCCCGGATTCATCAGTGATCTCGCTTTCTTCTATTCTCGAATTCTTCAATTCTTCAATTCTTCAATCCAAAATCTAAAATCTAAAATCGATTGATGGCTAATAACTTTCCGACAATTCTAGCTCTTGATTTTGACGGTGTGATTTGTGACGGATTAATCGAATATTTCCAAACTGCTTGGCGTACCTACTGTCAAATCTGGAAACCAGTCGAAACAGTGCCAGATCCAGATTTAGCTTTGAGTTTTTACCGAGTGCGGCCAGCCATCGAAACAGGTTGGGAAATGCCACTGCTGATCCGCGCACTGCTGACAGGGATTTCCCCAGAGGAAATTTTGCTGGAGTGGCCGAATATAGTACCGCATTTATTGACCGAAAATAATTTGAAAGCGCAGTCTGTCGGCGCTATGTTAGATGGATTGCGCGATAATTGGATTGCTGATGATTTAGCTGGGTGGCTGTCTTTGCACCGCTTTTATCCAGGGGTAGCCGATCGCTTGCACTCGTTGCAGGAGAGTTCGGTGAAAGTGGCGATCGTCACTACGAAGGAAGGCCGTTTTGTGCGGGAACTTTTGCAGCTAGCGGGCGTACAAATGCCGTCCGAGTTAATTTTTGGTAAGGAATACAACAAGCCGAAACACCAAATTTTGCGGGAATTTTTGGCCGCGTCTGGCAAAGATTCGACTATTTGGTTTGTGGAAGACCGGTTAAAAACTTTGCTGTCGGTGAAGCAGCAGCCGGATTTATCTCAGGTGAGGTTATTTTTGGCTGATTGGGGTTACAATACTTTGCCAGAACGGGAATCGGTAGCTGAAACTCCACCCGTTCAATTGCTTTCTCTGTCGCAGTTTGCCGGAGATTTTGCCGATTGGCTGCCGATCGACTCTTGATGTTAAATTTGTGGGCCGGTGGGATTTTTTTCAGTTTTCAGAGTCAAAAAAAAATCACAAAATTTTACATCTTTTTTGTTGACTTTTGAGGCGCTGGCATGGTATTTTAATATAATGGGATGGTTGCAAAAATAAGATTTGTGCAACCATCCCATTATATAAGATATATAATAACAGGAATAGCAGAAAAAAGCAAGGAGCTCGAAAAAAAAAATTGATTTTTTTATACAGTCTTGGAGGTACTATTGACCTGAGAAACCAGTTTTTTTACAGTTTGTTCGGGCAGCAACGAAGTATTGTAGTTTATCAAACCCAGTTTATGACAAAAAAGCAAGCTTCTGAACCCAAAATTTGAAAAGTGTTTTGATAATTTCTCAGCTTCAGGGCCCTGGTATGAGGCAGAGAAACCCGGTTTCTACGAGTTTTGGGTTGAGTTACCAGAAAAATACGAAGAAACCGGGTTTCTGATATCGCGAGTGCGGGAGCATCTCACTTTTGCAGTTAAGCTAGAAATTGGAGTTTTAAGGCAGGAGGCCCGAGGCTGCGGGGCAGGAGGAAAGAGGAAGAAGGAAAGAGCCAGAAGAAGTGTTTTTACAAATATGAGATGCTCCCGCGAGTGCGATCGCGAACTAAAATTGAAAGCTTTCTAATATTGAGACTTAAAACTAATGCTCGATTTAACTAAAGCAGCCAAGGCAATGCAGGGAATGAGCCAACATTTGAATGTGGAAGCTCAGGCGGCTCGCCAGCGTTTGGAAGTGGCTCAGAATTTGCTGTTGAAGGCGGCAGGGGAACAGGCAAAATTGGTGGAATTGCAAGAGAATTGGCGCGATCGCACTTTATTCAATGCTGCCACGCCGATCGAGCCCTTAGACGATCGCACCTACATCACCGCACCCCCCGCAGCTCACACAGTCTTTGCCACAGACGGATCGCAAATTTCCCCCAACCATCACGAAATAGCCTACTGCTACCTGCTAAACGTCGGGACAGTCATGCTGCACTACGGACAAAGCCGCCACCCAGTTTTAGACAGCGTGCCCGAGGTTTTCTACAAACCCGAAGATTTGTACGGTTCGCGGCAGTGGGGAATTAGAACCGAAGAATGGATGGGATACCGGCGGGCCGTTTCCGAAGCAATTGCCTTGGCAGAAATGGGCGAGAATTGGGCAAAAGTTAACGGCAATAAATTGCCCGCGCCAGCTTTAGCAATGGTAGACGGTTCCCTGATTTATTGGTTTTTGGAACAGTTACCCAGCGAAGCGCGCGATCGAATTTTGCTGCCAATTTTAGAAGCTTGGGACAAGTTGCGTTTAGCAGGAATTCCGCTGTTAGGATACTTAAGCGCTTCTCGCAGCAGCGAAAGCTTATCTTTTTTGCGGTTTGAAGCTTGCACCCACGAAGTACCAGACTGCATGACAAACTGCCCGAACGTCGGATTTTCCGCCACAATTTCTTTCGCCGAAAAAGCACCTTGTCAAGAATTTGAACCCTTGCGGGATGCCATCTTGTGGGCAACAATTCTGTCACCGGGACAAAGAAGCCCTTTGTGGAAATCCCAAGCTCGAATTTTAGATTTATACGGTATTAATTCCGTCTATTTCTGTTACGTTCACGTGGGCACAGAAATTGCTAGAATAGAAGTGCCGGAATGGGTAGCACAAGATACAGCACAGCTAGATTTAGCATTAGGAATGATGCTGGCTCAAGTACACAAAGGCGGCGGGTATCCGGTGACGCTAGCAGAAGCTCACAATCAAGCGGTAGTCACGGGGGGCGATCGAAGTCGCTTTTTCGCTTTGTTAGAGCAGCAAATGATTAAAGCAGGCTTGAAAAATGTGGGAATTTCTTATAAGGAAACACGGAAGCGCGGCAGTATTGCTTAAAGTAATAAGTAGAGTAGTCTTGGACGCAGAAACCTGGTTTTTAGGGAAATACTGCATCCCGGCCTTTAACACAGATAAAAAACCCGGTTGCTTTGGTATTGATACGTAATTTATGCAGAGTTAAAATAGAGTTAAAAATGTTATATGCCAATAGAACTAATTATCTTAATTGCTTCCTTACTTGTATCTTGGCTAGTCTTTAATTGGGCTTTTAAAGTGTTGAAAGCCAGCATCGGGACAGCGATTGCTTTAGCAGCAATTGTGCTGGCGATGCAGTTATTGTTTGGCATCGGCCCAAATCAGTTGTTTCAACACATAATTCACCTGCCCGAAACCCTGGGTAAAATGATTTCGGGCAAGTGATCCGATTTTAGATTTTAGATTTTAGATTTTAGATTCTTTTAGATACCCGACTTCTTGAAGAGGTCGGGTATCTGGGTATTCGGATAATTTGCCATCTTATCGATAATATCGTTTCCGGTTGCATCGGAATGATACCGAGGACACGGCACTGCCGTGTCCCTACCCCGATTATCGTAGGGACACGGCACTGCCGTGTCCTGACTGTGGGTAATATTAATTCCGATGCTACCGGAGTTGATATAATTCATCCGTGTATCCGTGTGAAAATCCGTGTCGTCCCTGACTTCAGATATTAACTTCCCAGCATTTGCAACTTGTACAAACTGGCATACAACCCTTCTTGCTGCAACAACTCTTCGTGGCTTCCAGACTCTACTAACTGCCCGCGTTTGAGCACTAAAATACGATCGACATTTCGGATAGTCGAGAGCCTGTGGGCAATAATTATCGCCGTTCTGTCCACCATCAAACGCTCTAGAGCTTCTTGAATTAAAGCTTCCGTCCCCACATCCAAACTAGCAGTTGCCTCGTCTAGAACTAAAATACTGGGATTGCGAATGGCGGCGCGAGCAAATGCTAATAATTGCTTTTGTCCCCCCGAAAGATTCGTTCCCCGTTCCCGCAATTGCGTATCATAACCTTGAGGCAACTGTTCGATTAAACGGGCAACATTTGTCTTTTCTGCTGCTGCTTGAATTTCCTCAATCGAGTAACTTTCCCCCAGGCTGATATTGCTCTTCACGTCACCAGCAAATAGAAAGCCATCTTGGATAATTACGCCTATGTGCCTGCGTAACTCTGCTTGAGGCAAATCCCGAATATCGACATGATTAACCAGAATCCGTCCTCGGCTAGGTTCGTAAAGGCGGCACAGGAGACGGATAATCGAACTTTTGCCCGCACCGGTGGGGCCAACTAATGCTACTTTTTCGCCAGATTTGATGGTGAAATTGAGGTTTTGCAGGACATATTCGTCTTGTTTGTAAGCAAACCACACGTTGTCAAATTGGATTTCTCCCGATTCAGAATTCTGCGATTTGGCATTTTCTCCCCCCCGAAGCTTGGGGGGGTTGGCGGGGGGTGATTGGGGATTGTTAGGCACTAAACGATATTCTGAACTTGCTGGATTGTGATGATTATCTGCCAATTCTCGATCGAACGGAGACAAGTTGTAAGCCGTTGCCTCTGGGTGTCCAGTTATCAACAACGGTGAATAACCTGCCCTTCTTCCTTCTTCCCTCTTCCCTCTTCCTTCTTCCTTCTTCCCTCTTCCTTCTTCCTTCTTCCCTCTTCCTTCTTCCTTCTTCCCGCTAGTTGGATCTTTAATTTCGATCGGTTCGTTGAGAATATCGCTAATGCGTTCGACGGCGGTAAATCCTGCTTGAATTGCAGTGAATTTCTCAGCAAATTGCCGCAGCGGATCGAAAAGACGCTGAGCAAATAAAATGAATGCAGACAGAGTACCGAAGTTAAGATTACCGGCTAAAACCCTTTGACCGCCCATCCACAAAACCCCTGCGATGGCCACTAAAGCAATCCATTCTAAAGTTGCAGATACGGCTGAGTCATAAAAGATAGTTGTGTCAACGGCTTTAATGTACCGTTTATTGGTGACGCGAAACAATTCTGAGTTGAATCTTTCGCGGCGGAATAGCTGCACTACGCCAATACCAGTCAGGTTTTCTTGCAGTTGTGCGTTGAGATCGGAAAGTTCTTCTCGGGTATTGTAATTTGCTATGCGGTATTGGTACTGAAAATAAACTATGACTGCGCTAATTGGTATCATCATCAGCACCAACATTAAAGCTAGTTGCCACTGCATGGTAAACATGAAAATGGCAATTACTAAAATAGAAAACAAATCGCTGACAATGCCGATCGCCCCTGAAGAGAAAACCTCTCCTAAAGCTTCTACATCGCTGGTGAGGCGAGTCATCAGTTTGCCTACAGGAGTGCGGTCGAAAAATCTCACTGCTAGCGATGTGACGTGGGCGAACAAATCATTTCTAATATCTGTAGTAATTATTTGCCCTACTTTCGTGACTAAATAGCCTTGAAGTGATTGCAGTGCCAATCTAACTGTTATAGTTAGCATGAGCAAAATAGCCAAAATATTCAATGCAGCAGATAAAGGCAATCCCCGCAAGAATTCGTAGGTAGGTTCAGAACGAATTACCGAAATTGCCTGTCCGATGAGAATCGGTTGAACTGCTCCTGAGACTGCTAGCGGTACTAATAGTGCGATCGAAATAATCAACAAGCGTTTGCTGCGGGTTGCGTAAGATGCCAACCTCATGAATAACCGCCAGTCTGTTTCCTGGCCGGATTTGTTTTTGGTATCTGCTACTGGTGAGGAAAGGGTCATTGATTGCAAAAACTGTAGAATATATCTAAGTAATAATTGTAACAAAGAGAATCAATATTTGACACTAATATCAGTAACAGGCAAGACGCCTGTTTAACAAAGAGTGTTTTCTTGTAACAGTAGGTTGGGTTGAGGAACGAAACCCAACTAAAATGTTTGTTGCCCGCCAAAGTGGTACTATAATCTAATGTTAAAGGTTATACTGTCATCATGCAAGAAATAGAGACAGCCCGATTGTATCTGAGACAATTTACGCCAGACGACTTAGATGAGCTGTACCGCATCTACAGTGATGCAGAAACAATGAAATACTTGAGAGGAGTTAAAACTAGAGAAGAAACACAAATCGCCATTCATACCATGCTCAAACGTTGGGCAGAAAACAACTTTGGAATGTGGGCTTTAGTACATAAAATAGACCGTAAAATGATTGGTCGCTGCGGATTGGCTTTTCTGGATCAGACACCGGAAGTAGAGCTGGGCTATGCGCTAGACAAAGTTTATTGGAATCAAGGATTGGTTACAGAAGCATCTTTTGCTAGTCTAAATTATGGATTTAAAATATTAAACTTGGAGAGAATAGTTGCGATCGCCAGACCAGAAAATATCGCCTCTCAGCGGGTGATACAGAAAGTTGGCATGAAATATGAAAAAAATGCTCATTACTACGAAACAGATGTAGTATATTATTCAATCTCGCGAAAAATCTACCAGTCAAAAGTAGTTGAGTTGACGAAGGAAATTAAACCTAAATGTTTGTAGCAAGACTTATCAAAACTGGTATCATAATCTAGTGGTAAAAATTATATTAATCATGCGAGAAATAGAGACAGCCCGATTGTATCTGAGACAATTTACGCCAGACGACTTAGATGAGCTGTACCGCATCTACAGTGATGCAGAAACAATGAAATACTTGAGAGGAGTTAAAACTAGAGAAGAAACACAAATCGCCATTCATACCATGCTCAAACATTGGGCAGAAAACAACTTCGGACTGTGGGCTTTAGTACATAAAATAGACGGTAAAATGATTGGTCGCTGCGGACTGAATTTTCTGGAAAAGACACCGGAAGTTCAGCTAGGCTATGCCCTCGACAAAGTTTATTGGAATCAAGGATTGGCGACAGAAGCATCTTTGGCTAGTCTTAACTATGGATTTCAAATATTAAATTTGGAGAGAATAGTTGCGATCGCCCTCCCAGAAAATATAACCTCCCAGCGGCTGATGCAGAAAGTTGGCATGAAATATGAAAAAAATGCTCATTATTACGAAACTGATGTAGTATATTCTCGCGAGAAAGTTACCAGGCAAAAGTAGTTTTGTAGGGTGTGCAATGCACACCTTACTGCATTTAAATTACTCACATTGCAAATTGTCATTATTGCCTGCTGACAACTACGAAGTTCTTTGCAATTGCTTGTTAACTTTTTGAATTTTCTTAGCAAAATACTCTTGTCTGTGTCCCAATTTTTTAGCCACGTCCAACCCTTTTTGATAGGATTCCAAAGCTTTATCGTAAGCCTTCATCTCTTGATAAACTTGACCGATATTGTCATAAGTGTTCATCAATCCGTAGAAATTGTAAGCCCGCTCTTCTAACAGCAACTGCATTTGATAAATCCGCAAAGTCTGCTCCCACTGCTTTTGCGCTCGATAAAGTAATGCTAATTTATCTAAAGCTTCGCTAGCTTGGGCATACTGTTGAATGGGGACGGCTAAATTGTAGGCTTCCTGATAGTATTGAGCTGCTAAATTGATTTGACCTATGGTTTGGTAATCGCTGGCGATCGCAATTTTGAGCGGTGGTATAGCGCTGGGGTTTTGTAAGTTAAGATACACAGATGCTAGTTTTTCCCGGGCTGCGATCGCCTTTAGGGGTTGTTTCGACTGCTGGTAAACGTAGGCCAACTGTCTCAGAGTCTCTACCTCAGTTGGAGGAGTTACAGGCTGCGGCGGCGCGCCGTTTCCCGCAACAACAGCGGAGTTTTGCACAGCAGAATTAGCAGCAAATAAATCGCGGTTTTCCTGAATTAAAGTTGCCAATTCCTCATACACCGGAGCCGCTTTATCGTAACTCAACCAATTGATGTGAATTAGCCCGATCGCCTTCAAAATCTGACCTTCAGCCAATATATCTTGGTTTTGGCGCGCATTTTCGAGTATTTCTTGGTAAACTTCTACAGTCGGCCCTTTAGCGCGCACCTGCTGAAAAGCCGCAGCGAAGGTGGGGAGCAACTCAGTATTAAGTGGTTCTTGGGATTTGACTTCTTTTTGAATTGCTTGCAACCGTTTGGTAATAAGCTGTAGTTCTAGGTTTTTACCGTTACTCCAAGCAACACTTCCCACCCGACTCAAAGCAGCAATTTCCGCCGCAGGCCCCAGATACCTACGCAGCCGCAATTCTCGGAACCAAATATCAAAAGCACCCGCGCCGTCTCCAGCTTGCAGTTTAGCCGCTGCTTCTAAGTTTAACTCTTCCAAAGCCGCTGTCAGTTCGTCCCGCTGAGTGCTGCTCAAAGATTCATTGGCGGGAGCTAGGGGATCGGGTGTGGTAATTTCTAGAGGATTAGGAGAAAATTGATCGAGGCCTGGTGGATTAGTTTGGGCGCTAGCAATAGAACCAGCACACAGCCACAAGAAAAGCAAGCACCCAATTGGCACAGAACTTCTCATTCTCAAAATTTGGTTGCCGCGATTCGGCAGCCCTGCTCGAAACATCAAATTTTGCATATCTACAAAACGGTATAAATTATGTTACAAAGATGGCACAAAAGCAAACTGTTCAACAAGAGCAACAAAATAAAACTTACCGCACTGAGCAATTCTTGGGATTTAAAGACGCTGGGCGATCCTCTTCGAGGGCTTCGCCAACGTATTTTACGCTTATTTAGTCTCGCCCTAATTGTCTTAACTGTTTGCACAGCTTGCGCCCCCCCTCCCGCAGTTGCAAAAGACCGCTCTTTTCCAGAAATGTCCCTCGAATTTTTGGGCGAGTACCAATTGCCAAAAATCAATTTTGAAGGAGTACCCGTCGGCGGTTTGTCAGCAATTACCTACGACCCCAAAGGTATTAGCGAAGTCACTTCCAAAGCTTATCGCTTTTACGCTCTTTCCGACGACCCCAGCGAAAACGGAGAAGCCAGATTTTACAGTCTCCGACTCGACCTCACATCAAGCGATCCAGCAAATATTCGCCTGAAAAAAGTTACCGTTGAAAGCGTTACATCCCTCAAAAAAGCAGACGGTGAAACCTTCTCTTGGGGTTCCATCAATCCCGAAGGCATCGCCCTTTCTCCCCGCAACTCAGTATTTGTCGCCAGCGAAGGCGTTACTCATGTTGGCATCCCTCCTTTTCTCGGAGAATTCGACCTCAAAACAGGGCAAATGCGGGGACAATTGCCGATACCAAAGCGCTATATTCCCGATGCCAGCGATGAAAAACAGCAGCAAGGAGTGGTGGACAATTTAGGTTTTGAATCTTTAACCATCGACCCAGAAACCTTTAGTCCGGGCGGTCTAGATCCGTTTCGTTTGTTTGCAGCTACGGAAGCGCCGTTAATGCAAGATTTAGACCCCGAACAGGCAAGCAAACTCCGTATTTTACATTATATCATTGTCGATAAAACGCCGCAATTAGTATCGGAAAATCTTTACATCCTCGACCAAGTTCCCATGACTATTTTGAACGGTTTAACAGAATTAGTAACTGTCGGTGGCGGTCAGATTCTGAGTTTAGAACGTTCTTTTGGGCTGTCGGGATACAGCGCTAGGATTTATCAAGTAGCGGTTGGGGCGGCTACAGATACTTCGAGAATCCCGAGTTTCAAAGGGCAAACTGCAATGATAGAACCTGTCAAGAAAAAGTTGCTGCTGGACTTGAGCCAACTCGGAATTCCGCTGTACAATTTAGAGGGAATGACTCTCGGGCCGCAGTTGCCAGATGGCAGCAAAAGTCTAGTTTTGGTCAGTGATGACAATTTTGATGAAGCGCAAAAAACTCAGTTTATCTTGTTGAGTTTGAAGGGCAAAAGTTAAGTCAGAAGGGCGGGCTAGAAGCCCACCCCACAAGAAGATTTATTGTTTGTGAAAAAGAAATATTGCCTGTTTATGAAAACAGTAGAAGAAAATTCACTCTTTGTGGAACAGGCAAGATGCCTGTTCCTAAAAAAGTTAAATCACATTTATCCAACTATAAAACACCCTAATCATGCCCACTCGTAACACTTTGCACTTGCCAGAAATCGAACTTTCCTACCTAGAATGGCAGCCAGAAACAGGGAAAGAAAAAGTTCCGCGTTTGCTGCTGCTGCACGGTTTAGCAGATAGTGCGTCTGTCTGGACTAGCTTGGGCAATAACTTGTCCAACCGCTATCATATTGTAGCGCCAGATATGTGCGGTCACGGAGAGAGTAGCAAACCGAAAACAGGCTATACTTTTAAAAGTGCGATCGCAGATTTAGAAGCTTTGATGGCACATCTCAACTGGCCTGACGCACACATTTTAGGACATTCTTGGACGGGAAAACTAGCACCGATTTGGGCGAGGCAAAATCCCGATCGCTTTTGCAGTATGATTTTAGTAGACCCCATCTTCATCACCAAACTGCCCGCCGCGCTTAAACTCACCCTGCCAATTGTTTACCGAAAATTAGACTGTCTCAAATGTGTGGGCCCGTTTGCGACTTTAGCCCAAGCAGAAGCAGCAGCAAAACAATCGGGAGAATACGCAGATTGGAGTGACGTGCAGCAAATGGTATTCCAACACCAAATCGAACAAAAATCCGACGGAACTTGGGGCAGTAAATTTGCAATTGCAGCCAGAAATCAGATATTTGCAGAAGTGATCAAAGTTGCCGGTTTAACTGAAAATATTGATATCCAGACTTTGTTCGTACAGCCGGAAAAAGGCGTAAATCGCATGGATTGGCAAATGCAGCCCTACAAGAGATACTTGAAAAATCTTACCGTTGCAAAAGTACCGGGGAATCACTGGTCTTTTTTGACTGAACCGGAAACTTTTAATCAAACTGTGGCAGATTTTTTAGAGGGCACAAGACAGTGAATTTAGAAATTATCGCACATCGGGGATTTTCGGCGATCGCCCCTGAGAATACTTTAGCAGCTTTTGAACTGGCGATCGCCCGTGGAGCTCATTCGATCGAATTTGACATCCAGCTATCCGCCGACAGCGTACCAGTGATTTTTCATGACGCCACATTAGATAGAATCACGGGAGTTTCTGGCAAAGTTAGGGAAACAACCCTGTCTCAATTGCAGACACTTAATGCGGGAAAATGGTTGAGCGATGAATTTTCAGGACAAAAAATCCCTACTTTAAAAGAATCATTAACCATACTCAAAAATGTTGACAAATTTCTTTACTTTGATGTCAAACCTCACTGCGAGTGGTTGGATGCAGATGTCGCGGATTTTGTCAATACTTTGAAGGGCGCAGAAATCCAACACAAATGCGTTATTACCTCCTTTAACGCTGGATTTCTGGAACAAGTGCGACGGCTATCTGGCGATTTGGCGATCGGACACATTGTTGCTAATCTAGAAGCGTACAAAAATCAATTAGCTCATGCTGTGGCGCATCGGGATAATTTGATTAGCACTCTGTATCGCGTGTTGCTGGAAAACCCCGCACTAATTCAAGAAAGCCGGAGTCAGGGAGTTGACATTGTGGCATGGACGGTTGACGACCGAGGGGATATGCAAATGTTAATTGATTTGGGTATAACGCGGATAGTCACTAATTGTTTGATATAATCTTTTTAACTTGATATCTTGCGCCATTATCAAGAACGGGCAAGATGCCCGTTCCACAAAACTCAATTAATAGATGAATTACTTTCGCAAAAGCATCCACGAAATGTCTGGCTATGTGCCGGGGGAACAGCCACCGCTAGGCACAAAAATTATTATTAAACTAAATTCTAATGAAAATCCCTATCCGCCTTCTCCCAAAGCCTTAAAAGTGCTTCAGGAAATAGACGGAGAAATGCTGCGGCGCTATCCCGATCCAACTGGCAAACTTTTCCGCATTGCTGCTAGTAAAGTGTTAGGAGTACCTGACGATTGGATTGCGGTAGGTAACGGCAGCGACGATTTATTAAACTTGATAGTTCGCGCTGTGGGCGAAGCAGGTAAACCAGTTGTTTGTCCTGCGCCTACCTACGTCTTATACCGCACATTGGCAGAAATGCAAGATGCGGAATTTGTCCAAGTTCCTTATCCCGACGACTACAAGTTACCAGTCGATTTGCTAATAGCAGCCCAGGGTGCAGTGACATTTGTAGCTTCGCCAAACAGTCCATCGGGAACAGCCCTATCTGTTGCAGATTTGGAGAAACTGGCTAAAGAGTTATCGGGCCTTCTTGTGATCGACGAAGCTTATGTAGATTTCGCCGAAGAAAATGCTTTGCACTTGACAAAAAACTACAGTAATGTTATAGTTTTGAGAACCCTTTCAAAAGGTTATTCCCTAGCAGGATTGAGGTTGGGTTTTGGCATAGCAAATCCGGCGCTGCTGGCAGAATTAAATAAAATCAAAGACAGCTATAATGTGGATGCTTTAGCCTATGCAGTGGGGGCAGCGGCGATCGCAGATCAAGACCACAAAATAGCCAACGCCGAAAAGATTAAGGCTTCCAGAGCAAAACTAGCCGTTAGCTTCAAGGAATTAGGCTTTGACGTTTGGCCCTCGCAAACCAACTTTTTGTTAGTGCGGTCACCAAACGGCGATGCAGAAAGAATTTATCAAACACTGAAAGTACGGGGAATATTGATTCGATACTTCAATCAGCCTCGATTAGAAGACAAATTGCGGATTAGTGTAGGTACGGAGGAACAAAATCAAATCTTAGTTAAAACTTTGAAAGAAATTATTTAAATAACGATCGCACTAAAATTAGTTTCTAGTGATGACTTTAGTCCTCTGATTTTTATGAGGACTTGCATTCCTGACTACACACAGCTTGATTACGGATAATTATTAGGATTGTCGAAGGCCAATCCTTCCGACTGAGCAATATCCAGCAATCGATTATCCGCCGAAACAAAAACCAGTCGAGTTTCTGGCTGCGAAAGGAGAGTAGTAGATTGAAAACGCAAAGCCGACGCTAACTGTACAGAATCATAAGCGCGCAGCGGATGTTGCATCACCAATTCGGTGGCTGTTTCTATCAAAGTTTGATCGACATCTATGACTCGGTATTCATTTTCAAAATCCTCCCTAACTTTTTGCCCAATTAAATCAAAACGCTCCGCAGACAAACTTCCATCCCGCAGACGGCGTGCAAAAGCGCTGTGTACCTCCACCCAAGTAATCTGGCTAATAACTAAATCGCTATTTGTAGCAGGATCGGTAATCGATAAAATCCAGTCACTGCCTATTTCAGGCACGTATCGTTTGACTAAAGCGCTAGTATCCAGAAAATAAGCATTTACCACGGGCCACGATCCTCGATAACCATTTCTGAGAGAGGCTTACCTGGTAGCTCTTCCATTTTTTGCATCAATTCGCGCCACTGCTGCGCGCGCTTGATTAATTCGTCTCGATCGAGCTTACCCTGTTTTTTTGGCAAACCCATCAATTTTCGTACATCCATCAACTTAATCGCTTTTTCGCGATCGCCCTTGAGTTCTTCCTGCGAAACTTCCGCTACAATTGTGATTTGCACAGTTTCCCCATCATTCAATGACAAAGGACTCAAGGGACGAAAAACCCCGTTTTCGTAGATAGCAGTAATAGTTTCTGGCATAATTAGCCTCTTAATTAAATGCTTTGACTTATTGTACTTCTTTTAATTACTTCGTTGCCACCACAGCCAAATTCCAAGCCAAGCGCTTCATCAAAGGCAACTTCTTCAAAAACCCATCCAACTCTTCTAACCGAGAGTATTCCGGTTTCAATCTATCTTGTTCAATGATAATCTTTTTCCAATAACGCTCCTCATTCGGATGCACCTTTTCTATTAAATAAAAGCGCAAAAAAATCCAAAGCGATGTCAGCCAAAACGTATCATAAGCCGTCTCAGAAAACAAACAATTGACAAAATTCACAATATTAATATCCAAAGGACTTTCATCCTCTGTCCGCACCTCAGTCGCCATTCTACGGTAAACATTAATCACCGGATTGTGCTTCATCGGGTCCCAAAAGCAAGCTTTTCCGCCCGGTTTTAGCACGCGGTGCATTTCGCGAATTGCCTTTTCCGGTTCTGGCAAGTGGTGCAACAAATTAGAAGCATAAACAATATCAAAACTATTGTCCGGGAAATCCATTGCCATTGCATTCACCGTGCAGCCGTCTATTTGGACGCCGTTTTTCTCAGCCAATTTCAGGGCAACTTCTACCATGCCCTGAGAATAGTCGGCCGCCACACAATTTGCACCTTTCTTCGCAAAATAAACGCTATTTTCTCCCGCGCCGCAGCCTAAATCTAACAGGCGTTTGCCTGTAATATCGCCCATTTGCTGGACAATAAATCTATTTTCTGGGGCGGTACAAGCTTCAAAGTAATCATTAACTCGAATGCCGTCAATATCGATTGTGGATGCCCAAGCATCGTGGAATTGTCGCTCTTTTTTTAACGTTTCTTCTTGCATTTTTTAGGGTTTGTTGTTGCTAAAAAAGATTTTAATTTTTAACCGCAGATGAACGCGGATTAACGCAGATTTATTGAGATATATCTGCTGTTATGTGCGTTCGTCTGCGGTTTGTTTCAAGAAAAATGGCTGACAGTAAATTTATCAGCGCTGTGCTTTGGCAACAACTTGATTTGCGATCGCAGTTGGCTGTTCCGAGGCTTTTTCAGTAGTATGCTGCAATGCCTGATACAGGCGATTTAAAGCGCTGATGTATGCTTCTGCGGACGCTACGATAATGTCGGTATTTGCTGAGTGACCGGAAAATACTTTGCCTTCGTGGCGCAAGCGAATTGTTACTTCGCCGATCGCATCTATGCCCGCTGTTACCGATTGTACAGAAAACTCGATCAACTCGTTGGGTACGTTTACCACCCGGTTAATTGCCCTGTAAATCGCATCCACAGGCCCAGTGCCGATCGCAGCATCGGTCAATTCTTCGCCCGCCGGATTCCGCACAGTGACGGTTGCTGTCGGGCGAGATTTGTCGCCGCAAGAAACCTGTACCAATTCTAACCGGAACAGTTCCGGTGCTTGGTGGACTTCGTTATTGGCGATTGCCTCTAAATCCCAATCAGTAATCTCTTTTTTCTTGTCCGCTAAATCTTTGAACTTGACAAAAGCCTTATTTAGCTCATCGTCGGCCATTTCAAAACCCAACTCTTTCAAGCGAGTGTGAAATGCGTGGCGGCCGGATAATTTACCCAAAACAATTTGATTTTCAGTTAAGCCGATCGACTCAGCGTCCATAATCTCGTATGTCCGCTTATTTTTCAGCACTCCGTCTTGGTGAATTCCCGACTCGTGGGCGAAAGCATTTGCCCCGACAATCGCCTTATTTGGCTGCACCAACATCCCCGTCAAATTGGAAACCAAGCGCGATGTTTTGTAAATTTGGCGCGAGTCAATATTTGTCAGCGGTTCCTCAGAATCCGCAGCCCGGCCCAAGAAAGGATTATAATATTGGCGCCGCACGTAAAGCGCCATTACCAACTCTTCCAGAGCTGCATTTCCCGCCCGTTCGCCAATCCCGTTAATCGTGCATTCTAACTGTCTGGCGCCATTTTTTACGGCTTCCAAAAAGTTAGCAACAGCCAATCCTAAATCATTGTGACCGTGAACCGAGATAATTGCGCGATCGATATTCGGCACATTTTCCTTAATTCCCCGAATCAAAGCCCCAAATTCACTGGGAGTCGTGTAGCCGACTGTATCGGGAATATTAACCGTAGTCGCACCCGCTGCGATCGCCCGTTCTAGAACCTGATACAAAAACTCCGGTTCCGATCGACAAGCATCTTCCGGCGAAAACTCCACATCATCCACAAAAGACTTAGCATAGGCTACCATTTCCGGCACAATTTCCAGAACCTCAGCCCGCGTCTTTTTCAGCTTATACTCCAAGTGAATATCAGACGTAGCCAGAAACGTATGAATTCGCGAATTTACGGCGGGTTTGAGAGCCTCTGCTGCTGTTTTAATATCCTGCTTTCTCGCCCGTGCTAAACCGCAAATTGTCGGCCCATTTTCTGTGCCAACCGATCGGGCTATTTTTTGGACTGCCTCGAAATCTCCCGTGCTGGTGAAAGGGAAGCCCGCTTCAATCACATCTACGCCCAATCTCGCTAACTGGCGGGCGATCGTCAGTTTTTCATCCACATTCAGAGATGCACCCGGAGATTGCTCTCCGTCGCGCAAAGTCGTATCGAAAATAATAATCCGGTCTTGACTTGGTTGAGTTTTCATAGCTCTAAAAAAGTGTTTTCCTGATTTTTACTTGTCCGTTTTTCTGGATTTTTAGCCTCCAGTCAGTCGATTTTAGATTTTAGATTTTAGATTTTAGATTTATTCCACAGATGAATCTGGGAACTTGAACCTTAGTCTAAAATTTTGGGCTACTGGCGGCTCCTATCGGAAAGCAAGTATGCGTTTTTGGGCGGGGGCACCAGTCCCGTGTTTCGCGCCAATAACGAATAATTAATAACCCATAACCCATAACTACTGACTAATGACTAATAACTACTAACTACTGACTATTGACTAATGACTAATAACTACTAACTACTGACTAATAATCCATCTTCTCGATATGTTCCCTAATTTCATTTAGGTCTATATACCTATCAGTAGCATTTCGTAACTCTCTAGCAATCATTCCTTCGGTTGATACCACAGTAATATGAGTATTTTTCGATCGCAACAGCTCGATCGCCCGCTCAAAATCCCCATCCCCGCTAAAGAGCACTACTTGGTCGTATTGATCCACCGTATTAAACATATCAACCACAATCTCTATGTCTAAATTAGCCTTTTGAGAATATCTGCCCGAAGCATCGTCGTAATATTCCTTAAGAATTTTAGTGCGAACCGTGTAACCCAGACTTATCAAAGCATCTCGAAATCCCCTTTGATCTTGGGGGTCTTTTAGACCCGTATACCAGAAAGCATTGATCAAGATGACATTCGGCTGCGAAGTTTTGAAATATTCGAGCACCCTGCGAGGATCAAAAAACCAGCCGTTCTTTTGTTGAGCGTAGAACATATTGTTCCCGTCCACAAAAATAGAAAGGCGGTTCATTAAGTTTGTCATAGAAACTTAGACCTAATAATTGTAGAAAGAAGTTAATCTAAATATCACATTTTAGCAACATGGAGCTAACTGAGGCAATAGATTAAACTTCAGAAAACTCCATCCCCCCAGTATTTCATATTTTCGCCTCTACCGCCAGAGGGCTCTTTTAACGCTGCTTGCATTCGATCGACAGTTCCGATCGAACCCGACGCCCTGTAACTCTATAGCGGCTGAGGTTTCAAGGTTAATTCGGCTTGAATCTACCGCCCTACCGCCCTACCGCCAAGCAGGTATGCCGAAGCGCATTGCAGTACCTTTTGCTCCCCTGATTTCATAGCAGAGAACCCCCGCGCCGCGATCAAGCCTTTTTGCTTTCAAGGGCCCAGCGAGCCAACTCTGTCCGGTTGTGCAGACCTGTTTTGCCCAGCATATTGCTGACGTGGCTTTCTATAGTCCGCTGGCTGACATTCATCACGTCTGCGATCTGGCGGTTTGCCATACCCTGCGCTAGCAACTGTACCACCTTTAACTCAGTTGGAGTCAATTCGACATTGCGGCGTGCCTTAATTTTTGGGCCGCTCTCAATACCTTCATTTCGGTGGCGAATCAAGCGGGATGCCGCTTTCAAAGAAGATTCTACTTGAGCTACCAGTTCTTCGGGTTCAAAAGGCTTAACTATATAAACGTCAGCCCCCGTGCTCAAGCCTTTTACTCGGTCTGAACTTTGACCTTTGGCGGACAAGAAAAGAACCGGAATCCAGCTAGTGCGAGGGTCTTCTCTGATGTGTTTGACTAAAGTGTAGCCGTCCATTTCCGGCATCATCACATCGCAGATCATCAAGTCGGGAACTTCTTGTTCTAGTTTTTCCAGAGCGTCTCTGCCGTTTTCTGCTGTAATGACGTTGTAACCCCGAAACTCCAAGTAGTCCTTGACCAGCAAGATCAAATTGGGGTCGTCGTCAACCAGCATCAGCCGTTTTTGGTCTCCTGAAGTATTGTCCTTTGTCATGTTTATTCCCACTAAAGTATCCCGCTCACTTCCTTTTTTTCACTCATGTTTTTTCCGTCAGTCTCCCGCCACCCGGCTGCGGGTGGAGGACGGCGGTCTGGTGAAGGGATAGCGGTGAGGGAAAGCGGGGCGGGTATTACCGCTTCCCAACCTGTGCTCGACGGCGGTTTGTGAAGGTCTTGCGACCTGGAACGCAGCCGAAACCTGTAAGGGACGATCGCCCTGTCAAGATCGGCCTTGATTGATTGGATACTCCCTAACAGAGCCCAAGTTAAATATTTAATCTCGATCGGTTTAATTGCAGGTTGATGCCCCAGTTTTAAATGATACTTCTGATATAGAGAAATTTAAGCAGACTCCCTACTTACGTATTTAACTGTTTCTAGTGTAGTTTGGCAACCTGCTTAGTGTCTGCCACTGAGAAACTTTTGCACAAAATTTCACAGTTCCTCCGATCGATTTTTTTGAGCGTACCTTTTGAGAAACACCAGCGACAAGCTAAGCCAGACTGCCAAGACAACCTAACTACAGTTTTTTTGAACTCTAGCAGGTGCGATCGCCCGGACGCCAAACAGTCTCAAATTCTCACCCTTAACCTTAAATTTAACACTTTACCTATAACCCTGTAGCTTAAACAGCGCTATACTTAAATGTTTGGCTTCGCCTCAGTCGGCACAGGCAAAGGATGAGTCAAGAAAGCGTATTCTTGAACTACCTTTGAGTTTAGGAGATGTTCCTGAATAATTCTCTCAATGACAGGGGGAGTAACGTCGCGATACCACACTCCGTCTGGATAGACTACCATAATCGGGCCAGACGCGCACACTCGCAGGCAATTGGCTTTCGTGCGAAAGACGCAGGTTGGTCGTAAGGCACTTGGCTTGTCCAACCCCAATTCTTGCAAGCGTTTTTTTAAGTAATTCCACGCCTCCAGACTGGTTTGCCGCGAGCAGCACTTGGGTACGGTTTGGTCGGCACAGATAAAAATATGCCGCTCGATTCGAGCTATTCCCAGGCTTTGGACGCAAGCGCTCAAGCCTTGGCTGCAAGATTCATCGTTATGTTCCAGCATTTTATTCATTCGTCAACAGTAATTGGTTAGCGATCGAAAGTCATCACCACAGCCCCCACTCCCCCCCGTCTCAACGGTAGGTTTTTTACAATTCAGAAATTGAGGGCAAGCAAGAGGCAAGTTTTAAAGGCATAACAAGTCGAAATCCGGGCTTTTTCGCGAATGGCTCTCTCCCCTCTCCCGCTCTCCCCCTCTCCCTCTCTCTCCCTCTCTCCCTCTCCCTCTCTCCCCCTCCCTCCCTCTCTCCCTCTCCCTCTCTCCCTCTCCCGCTCTCCCCCTCTCCCTCTCTCTCCCTCTCTCCCTCTCCCTCTCTCCCCCTCTCCCTCTCTCCCTCTCTCCCTCTCTCCTTCGCTCCTACTCATTCTCGGTTCGGGAACCCGTACTGACAACTAAGTTGCGATCGCCCCTGACTAAAGCTAAATTAGCACTCATGAGTCGAGAGTGCTAATATGTCAGTTGTAAGTAGTCCGCTGTTGCTTTCATCGTGACCCCTGACGACTGACTCACGACAATCTGTAATCTGGAGATTTATTTATGGCAGCAGTATCACTGAGTGTTTCTACCGTTAAACCCTTAGGCGAGCGCGTGTTCGTGAAAGTAAGCGCTAGCGAAGAAAAAACCGCCGGCGGCATCCTTTTACCCGACACAGCTAAGGAAAAGCCCCAAGTAGGCGAAGTCGCGGCCGTGGGCCCTGGCAAGCGCAACGACGACGGCAGCCGCACTGAAATGGAAGTAAAAGTCGGCGACAAAGTTCTCTACTCGAAATACGCCGGCACCGACATCAAACTCGGCACCGACGAATACGTCTTGCTAGCCGAAAAAGACATTCTGGCGATCGTTAACTAATTAATCATTAGTCATCAGTCCTTAGTCATCAGTCATTAGTTTAAAGCGAACGCCGCCAAACAACTAATGACACGGGACAAATGACTAAAATCCATCATCCAAAATCCAAAATCTAAAACCCTCACATCCCCAAAAACTATGGCTAAGCGTATCATCTACAACGAAAATGCACGTCGCGCCCTCGAACGCGGTATGGACATTCTGGCCGAAGCAGTGGCCGTAACCCTCGGCCCCAAAGGCCGCAACGTGGTTCTCGAAAAGAAATTCGGAGCTCCTCAAATCGTCAATGACGGTGTTACCATCGCCAAAGAAATCGAACTAGAAGACCACATAGAAAATACAGGCGTTGCCCTGATCCGTCAAGCAGCTTCCAAAACCAACGACGCAGCAGGCGACGGTACCACAACTGCTACCGTTTTGGCTCACGCAATGGTCAAAGAAGGCCTGCGGAACGTAGCAGCCGGCGCAAATGCGATCGCCCTCAAGCGCGGTGTTGACAAAGCAACGACGTTTTTAGTAGAAAAAATTGCCGAACACGCCAAACAAGTAGAAGATTCCAAAGCCATCGCTCAAGTCGGCTCCATCTCTGCTGGTAACGACGATGAAGTCGGCCAAATGATTGCCAACGCAATGGACAAGGTGGGCAAGGAAGGCGTGATTTCCCTGGAAGAAGGGAAGTCTATGACCACCGAATTGGAAATCACCGAAGGGATGCGCTTCGACAAAGGCTACATTTCTCCCTACTTCGTCACCGACACTGAGCGGATGGAAGCGATTCTAGAAGAACCCTTCATCTTGCTGACAGACAAGAAAATCGCTCTGGTACAAGATTTAGTACCCGTGCTCGAACAAGTAGCTCGTTCCGGCCGCCCGCTGTTGATCATTGCAGAAGACATTGAGAAAGAAGCTTTAGCTACTCTCGTTGTCAACAAACTGCGCGGTGTGTTGAACGTGACTGCTGTTAAAGCACCCGGTTTTGGCGATCGGCGCAAAGCCATGTTAGAAGATATCGCCGTATTGACCGGCGGTCAACTAATCACCGAAGACGCCGGCTTGAAACTGGAAAACACCAAGCTCGACATGATCGGCAAAGCCCGCCGCATCACCATCACCAAAGACAGCACCACAATTGTTGCCGAAGGTAACGAAGCCGCCGTCAAGTCCCGCTGCGAACAAATTCGCCGTCAAATGGACGAAACCGAGTCTTCCTACGACAAAGAAAAGCTGCAAGAACGTTTGGCCAAATTGGCTGGCGGCGTCGCAGTGATCAAAGTCGGCGCGGCTACCGAAACAGAAATGAAGGATCGCAAACTGCGTCTTGAAGATGCGATCAACGCTACCAAAGCTGCTGTTGAAGAAGGAATCGTCCCCGGTGGCGGTACAACTTTGGCTCACCTGACTCCTCAATTGGAAGAGTGGGCTAACAGCAGCCTGAAGGGCGAAGAGTTGATCGGTGCTTTGATTGTGGCACGGGCTCTGGCTGCTCCTCTGAAGCGGATTGCTGAAAATGCTGGTTTGAACGGCGCTGTGATTGCTGAGCGCGTCAAAGAAAAGCCGTTCAACGTCGGTTTCAACGCAGCGACAAATGAGTTTGTCGATATGTTTGAAGCTGGTATCGTTGACCCCGCGAAGGTGACTCGTTCTGCTCTGCAAAATGCCGCATCTATTGCTGGTATGGTGCTGACAACCGAGTGCATCGTCGTTGACAAGCCTGAACCGAAGGATGGCGCTGCTGCTGCTGGCGCTGGCGGCGGCATGGGCGGCGGCGACTTCGATTACTAATTAATCGATAGTTTGATGGGGCGGGCTTGAGGGCCCGCCTTTTTAAGAGACAAAATTGCTGTTTCCTGATGGTGACAGCGATGTTTTTTTGGGGCTGACTAAACTGCTCTACCAGTATGATAATACTACTCTACCAGTGTAGTAATACTGCTCTACTGGTATACTGAAAACAGTGATTACCAGTCAAGCAATTAAATTGCAAGAGGTCAGGCAAATGTCAGCCACTATCACAATTAGCCCCAGCGAAATTCGGCAGATATTTCACCCCCGCACGTCCAGCGCTTCAAAGTTTTGGGAACTGGCTCAAAAAGCAAACAATTTAGCTGTAAAAATTGAAGACCGTTGGGAAAAAATTCCTGCTGAAACGCAAGAATTACTCAAAGTTTTTGCCTATGCTTTCATTGAACCCCCTCAAGGAATTAAAGAAAGGTTGCTTAAATTTGTGGGGCTTTTTTCTTTGGCTATCGCTTTACCTTGGATTGTACTTAAAGGTGAACTAGATAGTTTTGTAGCTTATATTAACGCATTTAATAGACTTATTAATGCGATTTTGAGTGGAGTAGAACGGGAAGATATTGCTTATGAAAAAGCACTATCCGAAGCCCTGGAGGAAACTTTTGCAGGGTCGGAAACTAGCGAGGCAATGACGGCGGAGGAGGCGTGTGAACGGATCAGAGCAATTTCAAATAAAGCTCTCGAATAACTTTGAGAGAAGTCAGCAAAAACTGATCCGCGATCGCTATCGTAAAAATCAGGCAGGATTAGTAAAATTTGTCGAATTAATCCAAAAATTTATCAAATTTTTGAGTATTGACCCCCGTCCCCGTCCACCGTTGGGACATTTAGAGCCTTGGCCTCAAGGCTCTAGCCGTGATGGATTAGAATTGTGGAAGCTGGAGTTTAAAATGCCTCAGCTTCGCGGAGCCGCTGAACAGGGGCGACTTATATATTTGTTAGATTTTAGAAAAAAAGAAGTTGTGTTGGTGTGGATTTACACGCACGCAGAATTCGAGAAACGACCACCGGATAAGAATCTAAAGCATTTATTGATCGAAATTATGGATAATTATGAAGTTTCAGATGAAAGTAAAAATTTAGACGACAGTGAAGACGATGAAACTGGAAAATACCAAGTAGGAGAAAATAAATCAAATGACAGTCAAGGTGCATAATCAAAATGTGGCTTTTATTACCTTTGAATAACCAGGCACACCAATTATGAAACTTTACCACACCCCAATTTCCCCCAACTCCCGCCGCGTCTGGATCGCCCTCTTAGAAAAAAACCTCGACTTTGAATTGGTAGAAATTCACTTGGACGGCGATCACTTGCAACCTGAGTTTGTGGCAATGAATCCTTTTCACCGCATCCCTGTTTTGGTCGATGATGACTTCACTGTCGTCGAGTCTCTAGCAATTCTTGACTATCTAGAAACGAAGTATCCCGAACCGGCAATGCTGCCAAAAGAACCGAAAGATTTGGCAGTTGTGAGGATGGTAGAATTGGTCACGGTTAACGAACTTCTACCGGGACTTAACCCGCTAAGCAGTGAAAAAATGGGCTGGGGAACTCCCCAACCGCAGGAAATCGCAAAGGCTAAGGAAAAAGTCAATACTGTGCTGACTTTCTTTGAAGGCTTGTTGGCCGATCGCCCTTTTTTCGCTAGCAACAGTGTCACCTTTGCCGAGTGCGTTGCCGGCACCGTCGTGCCCTTGCTATCTTGGGTTGATGTGTCCCTCGACGGCTATCCTAAAATTAAAGCTTGGTGCGATCGACTAATGTCCCGTCCCTCATGGCAGCAAACTCAATTCACCGAGGCAGATTTGGTGGCTTTCGTATCTCGGAGACAAAAATTTCTCGCACAATCTGAAGCCTCATGAACCAATCAACTCTCAATCGCTCGCTCTTTTTCCTAGCTGTTTTCGCCTGCATCCAAATTCCCATCGCAGCAATGGGGCAGCCCGCCGCCCGATCGAACTACGAAGCAATTAACGCTAAACAGTTCCTTGCCGATCGCAAAATTACCGTCTCCAATCCCAAAGATATCGCAGCAAAACTCTTTAGCAGCGACAGAGAATCTGAAGGCAGAAAAAGCGACCAAATTTCGGTTGAATATCCCACGCGAGAAACAGCCGTAATTGTCCAAACCGTCGTCGGTTTAGCTGACGATTCTGTTGCTGGAATGCGGCACCGCATCGAACTCAGACTCAGGCAAAACAAGTGGGAAATTGTCTGGATTGGCCGACAATCCAAGTGTCAACCAAATCGCGGACACCAAGATTGGGCAAGCGGCCGCTGTAGCTAGAAAGGTCGATCGGCTTTTTGCTTAAATTCATTCATCCCGCGTGCGTTGCGAGGAACCAAGCTAGGACTTGACGCTACTCACGAAAAACAGAGGCACAGAAAGATTCGCTACCGCTGCTTCCTGACAGAAATAAGTTATTCATGCGTAAGTCGAAGAAGCAGTCTGGGTTCCGCGTTATTCCCTGGCTGCGCGACAATCTTAAAACTATTTTCGGTGTCGATCGCTCTTTTACAGTCCTGGACGCATCGGGGCGCAGAAACCGGTTTTTTTACTGAATCTGCGGTCTACAACGCGTCTTTTCGTAAAAAAACCCGGTTTCTAAACAATCGTGCGTAAGTCCTCTTTTAGTCAAAAAGAGCGATCGAACTCACAAGTTTACTTGCACATGATTAAATTTCCCGCCGAGATGAATCCGGGCACAGGGGCTGAAATCTCAACCCAATTGCGATTTTCTCCATTCTTATCTTTCACTAACTGAAAATTCGGCACAAGCGTTACTTGACCGTTAGCCGGTACGCCACCTTTAACCGCAGCAGTCTTTGAAGGCTCCGCACGGATAGCTAGACCCCTCGGCGCTACGCGAGGTTCTACTTGGCGGCACAGACTTACCGGGCCCGTTGCTGGCGCTGGTGCTGGCGCTGGTGCTGGCGCTGGCGCTGGTGCCGGTGCTGGTGCCGGTGCTGGTGCCGGTGCTGGTGCTGGTGCGGGCGCTGGTGCTGGTGCGGGCGCTGGTGCTGGTGCCGGTGCTGGTGCTGGTGCCGGTGCTGGTGCTGGTGCCGGTGCTGGTGCGGGCGCTGGTGCTGGTGCTGGTGCCGGTGCTGGTGCTGGACTTGGACTCGGTGCTGGCGCTGGTGCCGGTGCCGGTGCTGGCGCTGGTGCCGGTGCTGGCGCGGGACTTGGGGAAGGAGTTTGACTAATTGTGCACGAACCTAAATTACTTTCGTCGTTGGGATATCCGGTAGCCACATACCCTTTGACGGGAGCGGTAATTTGAATCCAAAGGCGGCCGTCGGAGGCTTTAACAGAAGTAGCGCCTTGGGACAGCATGACCTGAGTGTTAAGTGCTACCCCGCCAACTCTAGGGGATTTGGGGTCTGGGTTCTGGCGAACGGTCAAACCTTCTTTGGGAGTGACTTTGCGGCAAAGGTTGCCAGCCTGGGCTATTTGAAAGGTGGCGCTATTTTCAAATGAAATATTTTCAGCGTCTTGACTGACAGTGGGTGTTGATGGGGCGGCAACACCGATCGCATTCGCTTGCAAATTTCCGGCTGCGATCGCGATCGCGCCCAGCAATGCAGCGGGTTTGTTCCAGTAACTCAAGTTTTTCATCCGTTCAACTCCTCATCTAATCAAAACCATTATCTTTATTGCAGGTCAATATAGCAAAAAAATCGATTTGTCTTCCAGGAAAAAGCTTTATCTAACATTTTGATGAGGGCAAGTCAAGTTTTATTTATATAAATTAATATTGGCTGAGTTCAGCGAAGACAAATTAAGCTGCTGCACGTATGAATTTGCTGGTTGTGGCAGAGCTCGAAAGGGGGAGAGTGGGGGAATGGGAGAGCGGTAAAGTAAAAAGTTAACAGTTTAAATGCGTAACAGTCGATCGAACCTTACTTAAAATTACCGCAAAAAGCTGATAGTGGGAAAGTCCCCAAATTCATCTGTGGAGTCAATCTAAAATCTAAAATCTAAAAATCGACTGACCTTAGTTAAACCTCCCAGAGCGCGGTGCAGTCAATTATAAAATCTAAAATCTAAAATCTAAAATCTAAAATAGACTGAGGTTTCTTGATTCAATCTATCAAAAGAGGGAATTTTTATAACAGCTCATCGTTGGATAACCTCTACCTAGAGAATGGTTCAGCCTCGCGCTCTGAGCGAGTACAAATAGAATGTCATCTCTGATTTTGTATTGTATGAAACTGAATTATTTTACGAAACGGCTTTCGACTGTCGGGCGCTGGATGGCTGCAACTGTGCTTTGCGTGTCAGCGATGGCCTTCGTTTGGCAGGGTGCGTTTTTCTCGAACACCGCAGCAATGGCCTCTCCTATTTTAAACTCGATCGCAGCAGCAGATTTGGGCGATGAGGTTCAACAGAAAGCCAGCAAAGATGCTGGACGAACCAAGAATTTCATCCGAGATACAGAAGAGAAAGTTAAGGAAACTGCCAAGAAAAATGCTGCTAAAGTCGATCGAGCATCGGATGATGGTAGTTTCGTAGAGCGCAAAGCTAAGAAAGATGCCGCTCGAATTGAGAAAAGAGCAGAGGAAGATTCAGCTCGCACTCAGAAAGCAGTAGATAATACCAAGAATGCTGTAGAACGCACTGTTGACAACATCAAGGGTGCTTTTAGCAAGTAGAGAATAAATTAGTAGTGGACGTTATCCCCGGTCTGAAGACACGGGGATTCTAAGCATCACTAATTAGACGTTCTATTTCGTTGATTTCCCTTACTTGAACCTGTTTCCACATTCAAGCAGAGGGGAATCTCTCCCAATAATTGCAATGGGAGCATCTCATATTTGTAAAAATACTTCTTTTGGCTCCTTCCTTCTGCCTCTTTCCTTCTGCCTCTTTCCTTCTGCCTCCTGCCTCAAAACTCCAATTTCTAGCTTGGCTGCAAAACTGAGATGCTCCCATTGCAATTCGGTCTACCCACCGTATTTGCTCATTCTTTTAGGGATAATCTTAAAAGATTTAATCCTGCATTTTCGTCCCGGTCTACTGTATAGCCACAATGAGGAAACTTATGAGTTCTGGTACTTAGACTTTTAACGACTGTTTGCCCGCACATAGAGCAATTCTGACTCGTGGACTTGGGGTTAACTGCTATTATCGGAACACCATAAAAAGCGCCAACAAACTCTAACCATTCTCGAAATCTGTACCGTGCAGCATCAGATATTGATTTGGATAGATTGTACTTCTTGACCGTGTTACGCACTTTTATGACTTACGCAAAAACCCGGTTTCTGCACGTAATTTGGTCGTATACGCTCGAACGTGACAGCGATCGCGAGATCTGTTGTTAATCCATTGTTAGGAGCAAGATTTTTCAGTTCGCTATAAATAACTTGTTGGTAATATAGCAATCCTAAATCATTTGCATAATTATTGTAGGGGCAATCCCCCCGTGGTTGCCCGATAGATAGGGGGTAGGAACGGGGGCACTACCCCTACAAATTTATCTGAATCATTTAGGATTGCTATAGCTTGTGCATATCTATGAGTAAAACTTTTATTATCGAGAACGAGAGCTAAAATTTCACTAAAAAGTTTTAGGCAATTTTTACACTTAAATCTGCTTCGATTCACAGACAAAACTACTTCTCTATTACCGATGGGTAAATCTTTTACTAAATGCCGTTGATTTTGATGAAGACGATGACTTTTTTGACCGCAGCGGAGATAAAGGGCTGTTTTTTTATCCCATTTCACGAGTAAAATTAATGTATCTTCTGTTTGTTGACTATTTTCTACTCAAGCTCCCGGCCAATTTATCAACTTCGTCATTAACCTATTCATAATAAACTAGCTTATTTGATACTTACCTAATATTTTAGTACAGTAAGTACGGACACCACAAAAACAACAATGCAATCAAATTTCCTGTTGGAATTACCCATATCAATGGTCAAAATACAGAGGAGCCGCATGACGCAAAAGTATCACGTCTGGTTCTGAAAACGAGCGGTTTTGGTGAGGGAATCGCTGAGTTTAACCTCACATCCGCTTCTGAAGGAGAGGTAGGGGTAGAGATGCCCCTATCGACTCTAACATTTCCCGATGGTCGAGAGACTGCCGATCGTTCCCTCGGTCAATATTGCAACCCTTCAAAAAATACAGGACTTGCCCCAGGGGGCCTGTAAACCAGGTTTCTTCGCCGGTACTTGGCTGTCAAACCCAAAATTTATTACCAGAAACCCAGTTTCTGTTCGTCTACGGCCCAAAAACGCGGTTTCTGTGTCGATACCTCGTTACCAAACCGAAGATTTATGGTAGAAATCGGGTTTCTTTTCATAAGTCATAAAATAATGGTTGTACAAAATCGGCTTTTTTAACACTTAGTTGCCTAAACTTAGTAAAGTTTGCAACAATATTATTGCTAGTTCCATAATTAAAGTCACTAATGATAGCCCTAGAAACAGAACGCAACTGGAAACCCGTTATTAAAGAATTCGAGGCTGCTGTCGGCAAAAATGGCGTCGTACAGCGGCGCGAAGAATTGATTGTCTACGAGTGCGACGGACTTGCCAGCTACCGCCAGCGCCCCGCCCTGGTGGTATTGCCTCGAACTACGGAGGAAGTGGCGCAAGTGGTCAAAATATGCGATCGCCACTCAATTCCCTGGGTTGCTAGAGGCGCCGGAACCGGCCTTTCCGGGGGCGCTTTGCCTGTAGAAAACTGCGTGCTGATTGTCACTGCCCTGATGCGAAAAATCCTGAAAGTAGACTTAGAAAATCAGCAAGTAGTCGTGCAGCCGGGAGTAATTAATAACTGGGTAACGCAAGCAGTTAGCGGCGCAGGTTTCTACTACGCGCCAGATCCTTCCAGTCAAATTGTTTGTTCGATTGGCGGCAACGTTGCCGAAAATTCTGGGGGCGTTCACTGCCTCAAATACGGAGTTACGACGAATCACGTTTTAGGATTAAAATTGGTAGTAGCCGACGGTTCAATTGTCGATGTCGGTGGCGAAATTTCTGAAATGCCCGGTTACGATTTAACTGGTGTATTTGTCGGTTCCGAAGGCACTTTAGGCATCGCGACAGAAGTTACTTTGCGAATTCTCAAAGCGCCGGAATCGATTTGCGTTCTCCTAGCGGATTTTGCCAGTATAGAAGCAGCGGGCGAATCGGTTTCCGATATTATCAGCGCTGGCATTATTCCCGGCGGCATGGAAATTATGGACAACATCAGCATTAATGCTGTGGAAGATGTGGTGGCAACTGGATGTTATCCCCGCGATGCGGCGGCAATTCTTCTCATAGAAATCGACGGTTTAGAAGTGGAAGTTGCCACAAACAAACAGCGGATTGCCGATATTTGCAAGCATAACGGAGCGCGAAATATCACGACGGCAAGCGACCCGGAAACGCGCCTAAAAATTTGGAAAGGGCGGAAAGCTGCTTTTGCGGCAGCGGGTCATCTCAGTCCAGATTATTACGTGCAAGACGGCGTAATTCCCAGAACGCAAATGGCTTATGTTTTGAAAGAGATTGAGGGTTTGAGCGAGAAATACGGTTATCGGATTGCGAATGTATTTCACGCAGGAGACGGAAATTTGCACCCGCTGATTCTGTACGATAACTCGGTAAACGGTGCGCTGGAAAAGGTGGAAGAATTGGGCGGCGAAATTCTCAAACTTTGCGTGAAAGTTGGGGGAAGTCTTTCGGGGGAACACGGCATCGGTGCTGATAAGAAGTGTTTTATGCCGGATATGTTTTCGGAGGTGGATTTGGAGACGATGCAGTGGGTGCGTCAGGTGTTTAATCCGAAAGGTTTAGCGAATCCTGGGAAGATGTTTCCGACGCCGAAGACTTGCGGGGAAGCGGCGAGGGCGAAGGTTGAAACTGTTAAGAAGTTGGAGGGTGCGGAGGTTTTTTAATTCGCTATTTATGCGGGTAAGGTGCTTTTCGGCGCACCCTACGTTAGTCAGTAGTTGGTAAGGTGCGCCGAAGAACACCCCCACGTTAGTCGGTAGTTAGTGAGTAATTTGTAAGGTGCGCCGAAGAGCACCTACGCTAATTTTCGATTGGCATTCTAATAGTAAATTCCGTGCCCTTGCCCAATTCCGAAGTACAATATAATTCCCCTTTGTGTCTTTCTACAATAATTTGATAGCTAATTGACAAACCCATTCCCGTTCCTTTGTTAATGGGTTTGGTAGTAAAAAAGGCATCAAAGATGCGCTGCTTGACTTCCTCAGTTATGCCCGGCCCATTGTCGGCAATTTGGATTTTTACAAAATTGCCGACAACTTCCGTGCAAATCCTAATCTGGCTGGGATTGTCTGTCATTTCTTGACAATTTCGCCTACTGTTCGCATCATCTAAAGCATCGAGCGCATTGCTGAGAATATTCATAAACACTTGATTGATCGGCCCGGCAAAACACTTAACATGCGGCAAGTTTCCGTATTGTTTGACAATTTGAATTGGTGGCTTTTCTGCGTTTCCTTTCAAACGGTGATTGAGAATTAACAGCGTGCTGTCAATGCCTTCGTGGAGGTTAACGGGTTTCATCTGTGAATCGTCGTGTCGCGAAAAGTTGCGCAGCGACTGAACAATCTGGCAAATGCGATCGACACCAACGCTCATTGAAGACAGTATTTTAGGTAAATCTTCAGCTAAAAAATCGAGGTCTTTCTCTTTTCTTTCCTGTTGAATTTCCGGCACTGGATTAGGATAGTGCTGTTGGTAAAGTTCGAGGTGGTGAAACAAGTCTTGAGTATAATTTGTGAGATGAGCGAGATTGCCGTAAATGAAGCTGACGGGGTTGTTTATTTCGTGAGCGACCCCGGCAATTAGCAATCCCAAACTAGACATTTTTTCGCTCTGAACTAATTGGGAATGAGTGGCTTTGAGTTTGTTAAGTGCTGCTGCTAGTTGAGCGGTTTGTTCTCTGCTTTGTGCTTCGGAATTATGCAATGCTTCTTCGGCTTGTTTGCGATGAGTGATGTCTCTCTGTACGACAATAAAATGAGTCAATTTGCCCGTTCTATCGCGCACCGGAGATATTGAAAAACAATTCCAGAAAGCGGTTCCGTCTTTGCGGTAATTCTTTAATATTACCTTGCATTCGCTTTCTGTTTGCAAGGCTTGGCGAATTTTTTCTACTGCTGCCGGATCTGTATCGCTTCCCTGCAAAAATTGGCAGCTTTTTCCGATAATTTCCTGCCGCCGATAACCTGTCATCCTTTCAAAAGCGGGATTGCAATAAATAATTGGATGTTCTGGGTGAGTGGCGTCAGAAATTGTAACTCCGGTGCTAGTAGCTGCCATAGCTCGATCGTACAACCAAAGAATTTCTTCTGCGCGCTTGCGATCGGTAACGTCCCGCAACGTAGCTAAATAAGCCATTTCTCCCTCCCATTCCGTTTCCACCACCCGCATTTCTACTACAGCATTTGCTTGGTGCTTGCGAATAGCTTCAACTTCTGTTTGCACGACGCGAGTTCCGGCTGTTTCTGTTTTTCCAACTTGGGGAATAATAGCCATGTCCATCTCTATGTCGCAAGCTGAAACTTGTACTACCAAATTGCCAAAAAATGCTTGACCTAAAAGTTCCTCTGCTTTGCAGTTAAACAGCGCTTCTGCTGACGGGTTGGCAAAACAAATAAGTCCTCGCTTGTTGACGATTGCGATGCCGTCGGCATTTTTTTCTATCACATTCCGAAACCGAGATTCGCTAGCTTTCAAATCCTGCTTTAGCAGTTCAATTGCTCGCTCCATCTGCTGCATTTCGCACAAACTAAGACTATAAGCTTCTGAAATGTTAGCCGCTGTCGAGTTCTCAGTTGACTTTTTGGGCATTTCTGGATAGTTTGTTCTATCAGTCATGTTTTTAGCCATTTTTTTCGGGGTCCTGCTAATATTACTGAGCTTATTCTCTGAATCGGCTTCTTGAAAAAACATATTTAAACCTTACCAATTTATTTTTTAGGTTAATATTTTGCGATCGCCCAAATTTGCCACAAATTTAGGGAGACAGCAATTTATACCCGATGCTAGCACATGACTTTTATAATTCATCATAAAAGATCGTTAAAATTAAACAGCGATCCCCATCGAATTATCTATTACACTTTACTAAGTAATTTCAACCACATCGCATTTACGTAGCGAGACGAACCGCGAAGGCTGGAGATGGCTTCAATCCCCCTCGCAGCGGGCAAAATAACACCCTCGACGCGCAAGTCCTAAATATTTAGAACCCACTGCCGCGTATAAATTATTATAGGATTTAAAAAAAAATACGCTTTCAGGCAAGCAAACTCATCTTTAGTTATACAAAACAATCATAGTTACCAATTACCAAATCATGGGGAGCATCTCATATTTGTAAAAATACTTCTTTTGGCTCCTTCCTTCTTCCTCTTTCCTTCTTCCTCTTTCCTTCAGCCCCGCAGCCTCGGGCCCCGCAGCCTCGGGCCTCAAAACTCCAATTTCTAGCTTGGCTGCAAAACTGAGATGCTCCCAAATCATGTCTCGGTCACCAGATTTGATATAAAATATAACCTGTCTATTTTTGCGATCGCAACTTCAAACCAATGGCACGTCTAGCACTTCTGAGCACATCCAATAAAACCGGACTAATCGACTTAGCGCGCAGTCTAGTAGAAGAATTTGAATTTGACATAATTAGTAGCGGCGGGACAGCAACGGCCCTCAAAGAAGCAGGCATCCCAGTGACCAAAGTTGCGGAATATACTGGTTCTCCCGAAATTTTGGGAGGGCGAGTCAAAACACTTCACCCGCGAATCCACGGAGGCATTTTAGCACGCCGCGATGTACCGGAAGACCTGGCAGATTTAACCGCAAATCAAATTCGGGCGATCGATCTAGTTGTAGTCAATTTGTATCCATTTGAAGAGACAATTTCTAAACCCGGAGTTACTCTAGCAGACGCAATTGAGCAGATAGATATCGGCGGGCCGGCAATGTTGAGAGCTTCCGCCAAAAACCACGCTCATTTGACAGTGTTGTGCGACCCAGAACAGTACAATACTTATTTAAAAGAACTGCGGGAAAATGGCGGCGAAGCATCCTTAGAGTTTCGGCAAAAATGTGCGCTAGAAACCTTCAAACATACAGCAAACTACGATCGCGCGATCGCAAATTATCTCAGCAGCAGCCAATCCGCTGAAAAATCTGCGCTACCAGACCAGTTTAATTTATCAGGAAAAGAGTTGCAAACTCTGCGCTACGGTGAAAATCCCCATCAAGCCGCCACCTGGTATCAAAGCGGAACTACACCGACAGGCTGGACGACTAGCACCATCCTGCAAGGCAAAGAATTAAGTTATAACAATTTAGTAGATTTAGAAGCAGCAAGGCGGCTAATCGTAGAATTCCCCGACACACCCGCGGCAGCTATTCTGAAGCATACAAATCCTTGCGGCACAGCCTTGGGAACAACTATTTCTGAAGCTTATCAAAAAGCCTTCGACACCGATTCAGTCTCAGCTTTCGGCGGAATTGTCGCCCTCAACCGCCCGATTGATGCTGCTACCGCAACGGCATTAACTCAAACATTTTTAGAATGTATCGTCGCGCCGGGGTGCGAACCAGAAGCAGAAGAAATTATCAAGAAAAAGGCGAAAGTTCGAGTATTAATTTTGCCAGATTTGACTCAAGGGCCGCCACAAACTGTTAAAATTATTGCAGGCGGTTTGCTGGTGCAAGAGTCAGATAATATAGTAGAAGAAACTAGCAAATGGCGGACTGTTACTGAGAAACAGCCGACGGCGGGAGAGTTGGAAGAATTGCTGTTTGCTTGGAAAGTAGCGAAACACGTCAAATCAAATGCGATCGTTGTGACGCGCGATCGCACTACAATCGGTGTCGGCGCCGGACAAATGAATCGCGTCGGCTCAGTTAAACTAGCATTAGAACAAGCAGGAGACAAAAGCAAAGGAGCGATTTTGGCCAGTGACGGTTTCTTCCCCTTCGACGATTCAGTCAAAACTGCGGCTGAGGCGGGCATAATTGCGATCGTGCAACCGGGAGGAAGTATGCGCGATCGAGATTCCATCGAAGCGGCCAACCAACTCGGAATCACAATGGTTTTCACCGACATCCGCCACTTCTTGCATTAATTAAGTTCGTAGCAATGACATTTTGCACCTCTATTCTGAACAGGCTTTCCGGCCTGTTCCACGAAGAGTTAATTTTATTGTGGGGTGGGAAGAAAGCCCGCCACAAACAGGCTTACCGGCCTGTTTCACAAAGAAAAGAGTCAATTCCAGTTCTATTGTGGGGTGGGCTTCTAGCCCGCCCTAAAAAAATTTTCCTTCTTCTATAACTAACGGCTATGACTAGCACAATTCAACCGCAAATTAAACCCCAAGACGTAAAAGTCAAAATCCTCCTCACCGGCGGACATCAATGCACCGTCACCCTCAAATCAGATACACCATTATTGCACAGCCTGATCAAAACATTAGTCGATCGCACTCAACAAACACCCGGTTTTTCCACCTTATTTCAAATCCCTATAGACGGAGGTCGTTCCGCCCTTTCTTTTCCCGGCGAAAACCTAGTCGGATTAGTCACCGAACCCCCAATTTACTTGCAGGAACTGCAACCGCAGCAGCCTGCAACTCCCGTAGAAATTCCCGCCACAGAAATTCCCGCCCCTGCGCCGCCTGTAAATGACGATTTAATATCTCGCTACGCCCAAATTGACAACTTTTTGACACCTGCTGAAAAAAACAAACTCATTAAATATGTCTTAGCAAAAGAATCAGAATTTGTGACTACCAGCACCTCAACCAATGCCGAAGATTACCGCCGTTCGATGGTACTCCACTCGTTCCCCGAATTTTCCGAACTGATGGTTAATCGCATCAAAGCAATTCTCCCGGACGTACTGAAAAAATTAAATATCCCCTCATTTCCGCTTGGTGAGATAGAAGCTCAGCTAACCATGCACAATGACAACAACTTTTATAAACTTCACAACGACAGCGGCTCGCCAGATACCGCCAGCCGATTTTTTACTTACGTTTACTATTTCTATCGAGAACCCAAGGCTTTTTCTGGCGGCGAATTGCAAATTTACGACAGCAAAATTGAGAACAATTTTTATGTAGCTGCCGAGACATTTAGAATCGTTGAACCCCGCAATAACAGCATCGTATTTTTTCTAAGTCGCTATATGCACGAAGTTTTGCGAGTTAGCTGTCCCTCGAAAGCTTTTGCTGATAGCCGTTTTACTATTAACGGCTGGGTACGCAAAGCAAATTGAGGTTAATTCATAATCCTGGACGCACTAATCACCTAATTTTGTCATTCTGAGTGAAGCGAAGAATCTCAAATTATTGCCACATTGTTATAATGCGTAAGTCCCGATATGTGAGCTTCTTCACTTCCCAAAGCCTACCCTCAGAATGACAGAATTACCTTATTCAAAACTATTTTATTCTTACTCCAGTGCTCCAGCACTTTTGAGCAATTTCACCACATTAGAATAACCCTTAAACTCAGCCAGCATTAAAGCGGTATAATTTCCCGGATTTTTGTGGTTTAGTTCTGCACCAGCATCAATTAAAATTTTTACTGCCTCAGCATAACCCCGATGTGCGGCCCACATTAAAGCTGTTGCGCCGGAATCATCGAGCAAGTTGACATCGGCACCTTTTTCGACTAATAATTGGACGATCGCCACATAACCGCGATCGCAGGCCTTCATTAAAGCCGTTTTCCCCAAATCCGCCGGGACATTGGGATCGGCACCGCCCTCAAGCAAAGCCTTTACCGTCTCGGTATGTCCGTGAAACGCAGCCAGCGTCAAAGCAGTCTCCCCAAAGTTTTTCGCATTCACAAACTCAGCCCGATTTGAGTTTACTTTTTGCAGCAAAGCCGATACGATCGCACTGTGGCCGTGAACAGCCGCCACCAGTAAAGGCGTATCGCCCAAGCGATTTCTAGCACCGACACTAGCACCTCGGTTTAAGAGCAATTCCACCACATCTTCGCAGCCTTCAACCACCGCAAAATTCAAAGCAGTTTCATCATCTTTATCCTTAGCGTCGATATCGGCGCCAGCATCGAGTAAGATATGAGCGATCGGCGCATTTCCCCCAGCAGCAGCCGCCATCAAAGCCGTGCCTCCATCTCCATTTTTCACATTCGCATTAGCACCTGCTGCAAGCAAAGTTTGCACCACATCAGTATTGCCGGAATCCGCAGCCAAAGTTAAAGCAGTTTCTCCGTTTTTGTCGGGAATTTCGACATCAGCACCAGCAGCCAACAGCGCCTCGACAACAGCCAAATTTCCCACCGTCGCAGCCAGCATCAAAGCAGTTTTGCTCTCTAGATTTTTAACATTAGCATTCGCCCCACAGTTGACCAAAATTCGCACAATTTCAGCGCTACCTTGACGGACAGCTAAAAATAGCATAGAATTATCAGAACCAGCACCCGCATCCACCAAAGCTTTAACAACAGCTTCGTGACCCGATAAAGCAGCTATTTTCAGAGCAGAATCTCCATCTTTATCTCGGACATTTACATCAGCATTAGCATCAAGTAACATCCGCACAACATTGATATCGCCCTTCAGAGAAGCCGCCATCAAAGCCGTACTTCCATCATCATTTTTAGCATTAACATCAGCACCAGCAGCTAACAACAGCCGCGCAGAATCAGGCTGTTTGTGAGCCGCCGCCAGCATCAAAGCCGTTAGCCCAAAACGCCTGCTCACCTGGTTGACATTAGCGTCATTGTTTAGTAAAGCACGCACGATTTCTGTATAGCCCTTTTGGGCCGCAAACATCAAAGCCGTCGTCCCCTCAGAGTCTTTGGCATTAGCGTCAACTCCCTTAGCGAGTAAAGCTTGGACGTGAATAATGTTGCCAGTCTTGGCGGCTTGAATCAATACAGCGTCTTGTTTAGTGGCAGGCATAATGGTGTCTCATCCCGTATATTTTTACCGTCGCACGAGACGGCCTGACTGGTATGCTAAGTTTTATGAAGTATGTTTGCTAATCCTGAGAACACCATGAATCTCGAAATTCCGCAGTCTGTTAAAGTTTGGAGCCAATTCTTTCACCCAGTGTTAATGTGGGTACTGCTGGCCATCTCATTGTATGCTTTGTATCTCGGCCTGCAAATCCGCCGTACCAGAAGCACCGAAGGCGAAGTCAAAAAAGAGTTAATTAAGGGCAAATTCAACATCAAGCACCACCAAATGGGTTCTTTGCTGCTAGCGTTGATGGTAACAGGGGCGATCGGCGGAATGGCCGTCACCTACATCAACAACGGCAAGCTATTTGTCGGCCCGCACTTGCTAGCAGGATTGGGAATGACGGCAATAATTGCGATCGCAGCCTCGCTGACTCCTTTGATGCAAAAAGGCAATGATTTGGCCAGAAATACTCACATCTTTCTGAATATTGTGCTCTTGGGGCTGTTTGGCTGGCAAGCGGTATCGGGCGTGGAAATCCTGCAAAGAATTATCAGCAAAATGTAACGGTTAGAGTACGATTTAGTCCTGGACGCACGGGTGTCCAGAAACCGGGTTTTTTCGCGACAATACTCTCTCCTGGCAGACAATTCGGTAAAAAACCCGGTTTCTTTATTCACGATTTACGCGCTGGTGTCGAGAAACCGGGTTTTTTACGAAAATACTTCGTTAGAACTAGAAGATTCGGTAAAAAACCCGGTTTCTTTAGATGAGCGTTTTTAATCGATCGCCCAATCAAAACTCTACGGGACAAATGAGCTTACTTGCGGTAAAATAGAATTTAAAAACTGGCAAGCACGTCCTTTCTCACTCACCGCCGCTCTCATGCTTGGAAAAAAAATTTTTCAGCGCTACGAAATCACCAAACATCTGACAAACACTAATTTTTGTCAGATTTATCTGGCTAAAGATGGGCAAATAACTCAGAAAGATATGCGTGTGGTTAAATGCCTCAAACAGTCGCTATCCCCTGACTTGTTGCCGCAGGCAAAACATTGCTTGGAAACGGAAGCTCAAATTCTCAAACAGTTAATACACGACCAAATTGCCAAGCTTTTTGACAGCGGTGAAGATGCTGGGGAGTTCTATTTAGTTCGAGACTACATTGAGGGTCGGGATTTAAGTGAAACAGAACTAAAACCCGGTCAGCGGTTGAAGGAAAATCGCGCGATTCGCCTGTTGCAGGAAATTCTGGAAATTGTCAAGTTTGTTCACAAGCACAAAATCGTTCACTGCGATATTAATCCCTCGAATTTAATTAGGCGCGCCTCGGATAAAAAACTGGTATTGATTGATTTTGGATTGGCAAAACCCATTGCCAGTCAGGGGACTAATTTTAATCTGGTGCAACCAAGCGTTTTAGGCTATGCACCTCACGAACAAGCACGGGGCTACGCTCAATTTAACACCGATATCTATGCAGTCGGGATGATTGGGATGCAAGCGCTGACAGGGGTATCTGCTAAAGACATTTTTATAGATCCCAGTCAGTCGAAAGTTGCGTGGCCGGAGGGGACAAAGCTGAGCGATAAGCTCAAAAAAATTATCGAAAGTATGGTGCATCCAGATCCTAGCGATCGCTGCCAGTCAGCCGATGAGGTTTTGCAAGAACTTGAAAAATTAACTCTTCCCCGCCGGACTCGAATCAAGTCGTTTGTAGAAAGAACGATGGCTGGCGATCCAGCTACTGTAGCTCAACTTGTTACGGGAGTAGTTATTGGATTGGTGGGGGTGATTTTTGCCTTTCCCAGTTTTATTACTGGGATTCAACAAATGTCGAATCCGCCAAAGCCAGAGCCAACTGTGAGTGCTGACAATTTTAAAACTTATAAAAATTCTCAGTATGGGATAACTATTCAACACCCGCAGGACTGGAAGGCACAAGAAATCGGGGGGATCGATGGAGAAGTGGTTAAGTTTGTGCATCAGCCTTCTCAAGCTAATGTGGTTATTAGTGTTAAACCTGTACCTGGCGATTTTAAGTCGCTACAGGAATATACAGATAAGTCTGTGGCTAATATTAAAAATGAGTTTTTAGATGAGAAAAAGCAGGTAAAAAAGTATAAAATAGAAGAAGAAAATGGGAAGGCACTTCTGGCAAAGCGTGAGGCTTTTCAAGTGATTTATACTGGCAAGGATGAGAAGAATAAGAGTTTGAAAATGAGGGAAATTTGGAACCTGAAAGATAAGAAGGCTTATATTATTACTTACGAGGCAGCAGCGGATAAGTATGATGAATTTAGCAAAGTAGTTGACCAAATGGTTGATTCATTTGAAAACTAATTTTAGCAGTAAAAAGCTTGAAAGCTATTGCCAAAGTTCTCTGATTCTGTCCTGTGAATTTTTGTACCATTCGTTGTTTCCCTGTTGCTGATACAGGTTTGCTGCTTTCTGGAAGTCATCAATTGCCCTTCGTTTGTCTCCTTGTTGCTGGTAGGTAAGACCTCGGAAGTAGTAGGAATCAGCATCGTCGTTAGGACGAATCCGAATTGCCTCGTTGAAATCGAGCTGTGCTCCTTGATAATCTTTGAGATTGTTATAGCGCAATGTTCCCCTCCAGTAATAAGCTAGAAAGTAGTTAGGATTGAGGCGAATGGCTTCGTTGTAATCGGATAGGGCTTTTTGATAATCTTTGAGGTTAGAGTAGGCACGAGCGCGATTGTTGTAGCTAAAGGCTATGTTAGAATTGGTAGAAGTGAGTCGAATTGCCTGAGTATGATCTTCGATCGCTCCTTGGTTATCTCCCTGTAACCTGCGAGCAAGCCCTCTGTTATCGTAGGTATCAGCAGAGTTAGGATTGAGGCGAATCGCTTCGTTGTAATCGGATATGGCTTTTTGATAATCTTTGAGGTTAGAGTAGGCACGAGCGCGATTGTTGTAGCTAAAGGCTATGTTAGAATTGGTAGAAGTGAGTCGAATTGCCTGAGTATGATCTTCGATCGCTCCTTGGTTATCTCCCTGTAACCTGCGAGCAAGCCCTCTGTTATCGTAGG